>CAZRYV010000223.1:0-3242 GCA_964604385.1 uncultured Brachyspira sp. | reverse complement strand
TAAAATTATATAATATTTAAAAATTTTGTCAAGTATTATTATACAAAAATTTAAATTATAATTGCCATGAAAATATAATAATTTGCATATAAGAAAAAAATAATATATAATCGGCGAGTTAATGGGTTTATAATCATTTTTAATTTTGGAGTATTTAATGAAAGAGTTGAATAGAGTTTTAATAGCCGAAGACGGACATAGAATGTTTACTTATCTTTTTATACCGGAAAATAAACCTAAAGCTATAGTTCAGATAGTTCATGGACTTGGAGAACATGCGGGCAGATATAGAGAATTGGCGGAAAGATTAACCAACAACGATTTTTTGGTATGCGCCGAAGACCATAGAGGATTTGGAAGAAGCACAATTAGTAAAGAACAAATCGGGCATATGGCGGATGCGAACGGGCATGAACTTATTGTTGAGGATATGGGACATCTTATGGCTAATACGAAAGCCGAATACGGTAATATTCCTTATTTTATGTTGGGGCATAGTATGGGTTCGTTTTTGACGAGATGCTTCTTAATAAAATATCATAAAGAATTAAACGGCGCTATAATAATGGGAACTAAAGGAAAACTTAAAGGATTTGAAAAATGCGGAAAGATTGTAGCGAGTATTCAAAAAGCTATTTTTGGAGGCAGAAAAAGAGCGAACATTATATGCAAATTGGCGGAAGGAGGATACGGCAGAAAATATTTTCCAAAAGAAAATTCGGATTTTGCATGGATGACTTCCGATAAAGAAGAGATAAAGAAAATTAAAGAAGACGAATATTTTTCCAAAAAGCCGTCTACCATAGAAACCTATATTCAAATATTTAATTTGCTTGAAAAAATTTCAAATTCCGAAAATTATGCGAATATGAATAGAGATTTTCCTATTTTATTGATATCGGGAGACAAAGACCCTGTTGGAGATATGGGCGAAGGTGTAAAATGGGTATATGAAATGTATAAATCATTAGGATTCAGCGACATTAATATCAGTTTATATAAAGACGGAAGACATGAAATATTAAACGATGTTAAAAGGCAAGATGTGATAAACGAAATAATAGAATGGCTTAATAATCATATCAGCGGTTAATATTGTTTTATATTATCTATTTGTTAATATTGCATTTTCAAAATCGCTATAATTTACATTATTTAAATTATAAATTTTGATAAAACCGTTTGTAGACATTATGCTTGAGGCTATAGAAGACCTGTTTCCGCTTCTGCAATATACCAAATATTCTTTATTTTTATCGAGTAGTTCTATTTTTGATTTGAAATCGGAACTTAAAACATCGATATTGATTGAATTTGGAATGCTGCCCGATGAATATTCTTCCGCCGTTCTTACATCTAAAAGTATTAAATTTGTTGAATTATTAACGGTTTTTACGGCATTTTTTAGATTAACATTTTTGTATCCTCTGTTGGAGCATGAAATAATAAAAATTATAAATATGAATAAAATAAAAAATTTATTAACGCTTTTCATAATCGAATGTCCTTAATCGAATATATTTATAAATATTATGTTAATTAATGATATTATATTTTATTTTTTTGTCAATTATAAAATATTAAAATTTTTTAGCGATATTTAAAATATTTTTCGAATATAATTATTATAGTTTTATAAAAACAAAATATTAATTCGGATTAAATAAAATATGTTTACTAAAATTATTAAAATTAACAAAATTAAGTTATTCTATTTATTAATATTTATTATATCGATATTTTTTATTTCATGTAAATATACTGCGGAAAGTAAAAGAGAAATTAAAAATATTTATCCTAATTTGTCAAAATATATAGATAAAGCTTATAGTATGAGCGAAAAAGAACGAAAGGGTTTGTTATTAATGGTAGGAATAAAAGATAAAATTTTATCCGAAGAGACGATTAAAATATTGAAAGATAATAAAATAATGGGGATTATACTTTTTGATTATAATATAGTAAACGAAACTCAATTAAAAAAACTTACATCCGATTTAAGAAAATATGTCAATACTAATATGATAATATCCGTAGACGAAGAAGGCGGCAAAGTTAATAGAATTCATTTTGATAAATTAAAAAATATTTCACCGAAAGATATAGGAGATAAAAACGATAAAGAATTCGCCTATAAAATAGCCTATCAAAAATCTAAATTTCTTCTCGATTTGGGAATTAATATGATATTGGGTCCGGTATGCGATATCCCGAACGATACTAACTCCTATTTATATAATAGAAGTTTTTCCACAAATATTAATGTAGTCGCAGATATGGTAGAAGCTACCGTTAAAGCTCAAAGGGATGCGGGTATAATAACCGTATTAAAACATTTTCCGGGACATGGAGATACTTCTGAAAATTCTCATGATGGTTTTCCGAAT
This sequence comes from uncultured Brachyspira sp., assembly GCA_964604385.1. Lineage (GTDB taxonomy): Bacteria > Spirochaetota > Brachyspiria > Brachyspirales > Brachyspiraceae > Brachyspira. Next base: position 855 of record CAZRYV010000223.1, on the reverse strand, counting down.
ATAGATAAAAAAATGAACGAATTAAAAAATAAAGAATTTGTTCCGTTTCAAAAAGGAATAGACGCGGGAGCGGAGATGATTTTAGTCTCTCATATAAAAAATAAATATATAGACGACAAATTGCCTGCGAGTTTATCCGAAGAATATATTAAAATTTTAGAAAAAGACATGAATTTTAACGGTTTAATAATAACGGACGACTTATCTATGACGGGAAATATAGAAAATGGAATAAATTTCGGAATTAATTTAAATAGCAATATATATCAAAACATCGAATATATGTTTACCAATATTAAACCGGATGTTATTTCATGCGCAAAGGTATTGAAAATTATTTCCGAAAATAATTACCTTGCGCATAAAATATAATATAATCTTAATTAGCGTTTTTCTTTTTTCTATTGCTATTAGGATTTCTTTTATATGTTAGAGTGGCATCTAATCCGAGCTCAACATATTCGTTTATAATGTTTACAACCGTATGGTATGTAACATCATATTTTTTAGCTATATCGGTATGAGTAAGTCGGGTGTTGTTTTTTTGGTCAAGTTCCAAAAGTATTTTTGCCCTAGAAATCAATCTTTGCGATTTAATTTCTTTACTTAGGAATTCTTGAATCTTGTTTTTTTCTTCTTCGCTCAATGATATTGAATATTTAGTGTTTATACTCATTTAAGACCTCCAAAATCTAATACCTCATTAAATTTATAATTTATAAAATTCCATATAATAAAATCTGTCTGCTTTTACCGAATACCATAACATAATATAAATAAAATATCAATATGAAAATTATTATATTTATATAAAAATTATAACTAATCAATACTGGGTATGTTAAATATAAAATT
>CAZRYV010000222.1:0-3269 GCA_964604385.1 uncultured Brachyspira sp. | reverse complement strand
TCCTATAAAACTTCTATTATTTAAATAAGCCTCTATCATAGTAGTTCCACTTCCGCTAAAAGGGTCGCATATTATATCTCCTACGAAAGAAAAAAGTTTAATGCATCGTTTTGGCAATTCTCTTGGAAATGGCGCCGGATGTCCTATGCGTTTTTTCGATTCTCCGTTAAAACTCCATAACCCGTTAGTCCAAGCCATAAACTCTTCTTTTATAATATCGCTTTCGCCTTTTACTTTCTTTTTCCATTCATTTTTATATAATACCACTATAAGTTCGACTGGCGCTATAACATACGGAGCAGAAGCGCTTAACCAACTTCCCCAAGCCGTCCTACGAGAAATATTGCCCTCATTCCAAACTATAGCGCTATGATATTTCCAACCTATACCTTTTGCAATTGCTATTAAATCGGCTCCAACGCTCTGCTGTCCGCCTTTATTTTTATCAAGTGGAATATTCAAACAAAACCTTGCCGTATCTTTTGCCCAAATATAGCAATTATTCATCCATTTTTTACTAAATTCCAAATATTCTTCATACTCGTTAGAATCCTCGTTTGAATTATAATTTATACCAACATTATATGGAGGCGAAGTTATTATTAAATCTACACTCTCTTTATTTAAAATATTTTTATCAAGGCAAGAGCCGTTATAAAGTAGTATATTTTTATTTGAGAAAAACGCCAACTTTTCATTTGCATTATAATCTATTTCAATATCTTGTAATAAATCATGTTTAATTGCCGGTATCATTTATTTTTACATCCAATTATTTATTAATCTATTAAAAAGAAGATAATACTTCGTTTATGCCTTTTAATTTATCTTCAAATTCTTTTCGTTTCCTTTTTTCGGTTTCTATCGCTTCCCGTTTAGCCTTATTAATAAAATTTTCGTTTGAAAGTTTTTTATTAACCGCATCCAAATCTTTTTTATACGAAAATGCCTCTTTTTTAAGCCGCTTTTTTTCGGTTTCAAAATCTATTATTCCGACAAGATTGACATTTATCTCGCCGCCTTCAAACACTTTTACGAAACTTCCTTTGCTTCTTTCGTTTTCTTTTGCAAAAACTATATTGAGCGACTGCGTCAAAGAAAGATACGATATTATATCTTTATAATTTTCGCTTACGGTTTTAAAATAATCCGAAGAATATCTTAATATAACTTCTAGTTTTTTATTCGGTGGCAGATTGAATAAAGAACGAGAATTTCTTATCGCCGAAACTATATCCTTTATCAAATCGAATTCTTTTTCTATATCTTCAAATATATATTTATTATTCGCTTTAGGGTATTCTCTTATCATTATCGATTTTGATTCTATATTTCTTTTCGGCAAGTTAAAATAAATCTCTTCCGTTAAAAAAGGCATGAAAGGATGAATCATAGCCATAGATTCTTCCAATATATGCAAAAGCAACGATAAAGTTTTTTCCCTTTTATAATTTTCTTTTAAGTCGAATTTGCTTATCTCTATATACCAATCGCAAAACTCGTTCCAATAGAATTTATAAACCGTTCCTGCAGCTTCGTCGAATCTATATTCTTTTAACTTTTTCGCCGTAGTTTCCACAGTTTTTTGAAGTCTCGATAAAATCCATTTGTCTTTATTTTCAAGTTCAAATTCGTCAATATTTCTTATCGTCTCTCCGTCCTCGATATTGCCAAATATGAATTTTGCGCTATTGTATATTTTATTTGCAAACTTTCCGCCCATCTTAAAAAGTTCTCTATCAAGCCAAATATCCTGCCCGCCTAAAGAAGTTATAAAAGATAAAGTGAATCTAAAAGCGTCCGCTCCATGTTCGTCTATTATTTCAATCGGGTCGATTCCGTTTCCCAAACTTTTAGACATTTTTCTTCCTATTTTATCTCTTATCAAACCGTTAAGATAAACATCTTTAAATGGAATATCTTTCATAAAATGAGTTCCAGCCATTATCATTCTTGCAACCCAGAAAAATAATATATCGTATCCCGTCACCAAAGTCGAAGTAGGATAAAAATATTTTAAATCTTCGTTATTATCGGGCCATCCGAAAGTTGAAAAAGCCCATAACCAAGAAGAAAACCAAGTATCTAAAACATCGTCATCTTGTTTAATATTTTTACTAGAACATTTGCCGCATTCTTTGACATCCGTTTTAGATACCGTCATCTCTCCGCAATCGCCGCAATACCAAACGGGAATTCTATGTCCCCACCATAATTGCCTGCTTATGCACCAATCTCTTATATCGTTCATCCAATGATTATAAGTATTAATCCATCTTTCGGGATAAATTTTTATCTGTCCGTTATTAACTACTTTATAAGCTTCTTCCGCTAAAGGCTTCATTTTTACAAACCATTGGTCGCTGTAATAAGGTTCTACGGTATTATGACATCTATAACAATGCCCAACCTGATGTTTTATATTGTCAAATCCCAAAAAAGCTCCTAAACTTTCTAATTCTTTTATTATTAATTCTCTCGCTTCTTTAACCGTTTTTCCCTGATAATTTTTCGGAGTATTTTCATTGAAAGTGCCGTTAGGATTAAGAATATTTATTATTTCCAAATTATGTCTTTTCGCTATTGCAAAATCGTTATTGTCATGAGCGGGAGTAATCTTTAAAGCGCCCGTTCCAAAGTCTTTATCGACATAGGAGTCTTTTATAAGTTTTAATTTTCTTCCGACTATAGGAAGTATTAAAATTGTATTTTCGTCCAAATGAGAATATCTTTTATCTTCAGGGTGAACTGCAATCGCAACATCGGCGAGTATTGTTTCAGGACGAGTTGTGGCTACTTCGACATATTCGTCCCTGCCTTCGATTTTATACCTTATACGATATAAAGCTCCGGAAATTTCCTCATGTTCGACTTCGTCATTTGCAAGCGCCGTGCCGCAGCTATGACAATAATTTATTAAATATTTTCCTCTGTATATTAAACCTTGATTATAAAGTTCCACGAAAACTTCTCTAACGGCGTTGCTTAATCCTTCGTCTAATGTAAATCTTTCTCTTTCCCAATCGCATGAACAACCTATTTTTTCAAGTTGTTTTATTATTATAGAATGATGTTCGTTTGCAACTTCCCAAGTCAATTTAACAAAATTGTCTCTTCCCAAATCATATTTATTTTTTCCTTCTTTTTTTAATTTTCTTTCAACTACATTTTGCGTTGCAATTCCCGCATGGTCTGTTCCGGGCATCCATAAGACGCATTTTCCTAACATTCTATGAAATCTTATTAATATATCTTGCAAAGTATTATTT
>CAZRYV010000221.1:0-3307 GCA_964604385.1 uncultured Brachyspira sp. | reverse complement strand
AGAAAATAAAATAAATATAGCGATAGTTGGAAAACCGAATGCGGGAAAATCGACTCTGTTAAATACTTTAATAGGAAAAGAAAGAAGCATAGTTTCGGATATTGCGGGAACGACAAGAGACCCGATAGACGAAACTTTTAATTTTAACGGAGATGAAATCTGTTTGATAGACACAGCGGGCATAAGAAAAAAAAGAAATGTGAATACCGATATCGAATATTATAGCGTAAACAGAGCGATAAAATCTATAGAGGCTTCCGATGTTTGTATATTAATGCTCGATGTTTTTGAAGGTTTGACGGAACAGGATAAAACAATTGCAAATCTTATAGTAGAGAGAAAAAAAGGAATAGTAATAGCCGCAAATAAATGGGATATAAGAGAGAAAGGAATAACTTGGAACGATTATCAAAACTATATGAAGGATACTTTTCCAATTTTAAATTATGTTTTTTACGCTAAAGTATCGGCTACAAGAAAAAAAGACGCAGAAAAACTTTTATCGTTAGCGGTTAGAGTGGCAAAAACTAGACGACAAAAATTTGAAACTCATTCGCTTACGGAGACTTTTGTTAGAGCGACAAGAGAATATACGATAACTGCAGGAGGAAATCCTTTTAAGATTTTTTACGCCACGCAAACGGGAATTAATCCTCCGTCCTTTGCCATATTTTGCAATCATCCTCAAAAATTAAATTCTCATTATAAAAGATATTTAGAAAATAAATTTAGAGAGATATTTGATTTTAGAGGAACTCCAATAATTCTTAATTATAAAAAGAGAGGTAAAAAAAATGACGATTAAAATAATTATAAGCGTATTAATATCTTATTTAATCGGAGCGATTCCTTTTTCGTTTATTATAGGACGAGCGAACGGACATGATGTGAGGAAAGAAGGAAGCGCTAACCCGGGAGCGAGCAATGTTTTGAGATTATGCGGTAAAAAAGCGGGAATACTCGCATACTTCTGCGATATCGGAAAAGGAATGATTGCGGTTTTAATTCCTTCGTTTATATTGAAAGGGGAAAAAAATATTTTAATTATATGCGCCGTAGCGGCTATAGTTGGACATGTATTTTCTATATTTTTAGGTTTCAAAGGCGGAAAAGGAGTGGCTACAAGCGCGGGTTCGATGTTTATGCTAGCTCCGATAAGTTTAATTATAACGATGATATTTTTCTTTATAGGTTTATTCGCTTCAAAAAAAATAGTCGCCATAGGAAGCACGGTTGGAGCGATAATGTTTCCTATAGTTTTAACCGTTTTATATTTTAAGATTAATTTTTTATATAGAATATTTTTTAATTTGGATTATAAATTTTTACTGCCGATAACTATAATTTTGGCTTTATTTATAATAATAAAACATATACCAAATTATAAAAGATTATTAAAAGGCGAAGAAAATAGTTTTTCAAAAAAATAATGAAAAATAATTTATAAAAAATCAAAAAATTAAAATCAAAACTATTTTATCGCCGATTAATTTATATTTTATATTCTAATTTATATTCTGATTTATATGAGTTCTATTCCGAATGCATCTTCGTAATCTTTTTTAAATTTTGCTATTCCTTGTTCCGTTAGAGGATGTTTTGTCATCTGTTCTAGAACACTATAAGGAACTGTGGCAATATCTGCTCCAGCTAATGCGCATTCTGTAACATGTATCGGATGTCTAACGCTCGCAGAAATTATCTCCGTATCTATATCATGCGTTGCAAAAATATCCGCTATCGTTCTTATAAGTTCGAGTCCGTCCGTAGAAATGTCATCCAATCTTCCCAAAAATGGCGAAACATAAGTAGCTCCAGCTCTCGCTGCAAGGAGCGCTTGATTGGCGGAAAATATTAAAGTGACATTGGTTTTGATTCCCTCTTTTGAAAGGACTTTTACGGCTTTTAATCCTTCCACAGTCATAGGAATTTTTACAACCATATTTTTATGAATATTGGCAATCTCTCTCGCTTCTTTAATCATATCTGCGGCTCTCACTGTAGTCGCTTTAACTTCTCCCGAAATTGGTCCATCAATTATTGATGTTATTTCTTTAATTACATCGTTAAAAATTCTTTTTTCTTTCGCTATTAAAGACGGATTTGTAGTCACTCCGCATATTACTCCCATATCGTTCGCTTTTTTTATATCTTCTACATTTGCCGTGTCTATAAAAAATTTCATAATAATTTTCTCCTGATTAATTTATTTTTGCATATTATATAACTTTATAAAAATTTAATCAATCTTTAAAATAAAAGAGGAGGCTTTTAACCTCCCCTTGCTCTGTAAAACCAACTAACAAAATTCAAATTTTATTTTTGGTTATTAAACTCACATTATTCTATTCTCTTATGCACTCGCGTTTCGCCACGATAAGTATAAGTTAATGTTGACCAATCGTCGCTGAAAGTTGCCTCTGAAATTTCTCCTGTCAAATCCCACTTACTTGTATCTTTACCTATTATTAGTTTTTTTCCTTTCAATATCGTTATATCGCCTATATAATGGTAATTTTTTCCATTTTTCCACCATCCGTCATAATTAACTGAACCTGTCATTGTTACTTTTGGCGCTCCACTTCCAATCGGTTGATTGAAAATGAAAGTGCTATTTAATGGTCCATTACCATTATTACCATAATATGTGCCATGATATTTGCTATATTCTCCACCGTTTATATCTTCTATAAAGTCTTTAGTCACTTCGCAAACTATTGCAGTAGTGTCAATATCTTCGGTAGTGTTTAAAGAGTATTTTCTATAAACGCCTTGTTCGAATATCATAGTATTTCTAACGCCGTCTTTGTCGATTATCATAAGCTGTTTTCCGTCTACGCTTTGGAATAATCTTCCTTTTTCAACCGTTTCATGGAAATAAACATTTCCTTCTCTGTCTATAGCCAAGAATTGGTCTATTTTGTCATAAACGGATTTGTAAGTTCCTGCATAACTTATCAATTTTCCAGCGATTCCTATATGGTTCATACCGTTACTTTGAGCTTCGTCGCTTACTTTTTCAAGAATGAAATTGAGATAAGAATCAAGTCCGTCTTCTTTTAAATTCAAAACTTCAATCGTTCCTTTAGCGTAATTGCTTATTTGCAATTTTTGAGCCGAAGGCATAACCGCTTGCGCAGGCACTTCCAATAAATCTGAAGCTCCGTTGAAGTCGGTAACTTCTCCCCAAACTTTTCCATCTCTAAGTTTGTAATAAACTTTTACTATATCAGGAGTATAATATACGCCGGCATATTTGTTAATAAACGCCGCTATATCTCCCGGGTTAGTAGAAACACCACCACCA
>CAZRYV010000220.1:1881-3313 GCA_964604385.1 uncultured Brachyspira sp. | reverse complement strand
ATTTACTTTTAAATAAAAATTTGATTGAAAAATTATTTAAATAAAATTTTAATCAAAACAAAAAAATTTAATTAGGAGTTTAATTAATGGAAATAGAAATTAAAGAAATAAGAAAAAAAGATTATAAGAAAGCGATACAATACGCCATAAAAGGAATGCAATTTAACAAATTTTTAGACAATAAATTTTTATTACATTTATATGGAAGATATTTTTGGTATTTGGAACTTACTAAATCTACTCAAATAGTGGCTGCGTATATCGAAGACGAACTTGCGGGCGTTCTTTTGGCGGATATCAAACAAGAGGAGAAAAAATATAAATCTTTTTTAAAATCTCTTTATATAAAAATGTTTGAGTTTATGCAAAATATTTTATATAAAGAAGTCGCTCTAAAATATAACGGCGTTAATAAAATAATGTTTGAAGAATATAAAAAGAAAAATAATCCAAACGGCGAGATTAAATTTTTTGCGGTAAATCCAAATATTACATGCAAAGGAATCGGAAGCAAAATTTTAGAAGAGTTCGAAAGGCGGGAAAAAGGAAAACAAATTTTTTTATTTACGGACGAGGCTTGTTCTTATAAATTTTACGAAAACAGAGGCTTTGAAAGAGTCGGCGAAAAAGAAGTTTCTCTCGATTTAAAAAGAAAAGTTAATTTAAAATGTTTTTTATACAGTAAAAATATTTAAAGTTTTATATTATTTAAATTTAGATTATTTAAATAATATAAAAGCTGTAAATCTTGCGGAGCATTATTTTATGAATAAATATTGGTCAGAGCTAAATAAAACGATGCAATTGCAAATAAAGAAAAAAGAAACTTTTGAAGCGGGCATAGATACGCTAATAAAACTTCGTAGAGAGCTTATGGCGGAGATTATGCAGCTTAAAAAATTATCGCCTGCAGATTTAATCGCTATGCCTTACAAAACAGAAAAAGGATATCATAATAAAACGATTGCATATTCGCTTTGGCATATTTTTCGCATTGAAGATATTGTTGCGCATTCGCTTATTGCGGATGATAGGCAGATTTTCTTTCAAGGAGATTATAAAAAACGCATAAATTCTCCGATTATTACAACGGGAAACGAACTTATGAAAGAAGAAATATTAGAGTTTTCAAAGGCAATATGTATTGAAGAATTATACAATTATATAATCGATGTCGATAAATCAACCGCAAAGATTTTAAAATCGATGTCGTATAGCGATATTAAGATAAAAATAACAAATGATAAAAAACAAAAATTGGAAAAACTTCAAGTTATCAGTAATAATAAGGATGCGTATTGGTTAATTGATTATTGGTGTAAAAAAGATGTAAAAGGTTTAATACAAATGCCTTTTTCGAGACATTGGATTATGCATATAGAGGCATGTTTGAGAATAAAAAATAAGTGTTTGTCAATTAAATAAATTTCGG
>CAZRYV010000220.1:0-1781 GCA_964604385.1 uncultured Brachyspira sp. | reverse complement strand
ATAAATTTCGGAGGTTTGGCATGAAAAAATGGTATAAAGAAGAATACGAATTTGAAATTGAAGTTATAGGATTTCTTCGAGGCGATAAAACGGAAGGTTATTGCAGAAACGGAGAAGAAATCGGAGATAAATATAAATGCGGTTACGGTTGTCCCGTTAACTTAAAAGGAGAAGGAATTTGTTCTAAAGTAATGATGGTAATGTTTCCCGTTATGGAAGCTATCAGAAGCGGAGGAAATTTGGAGAATATCGGAGGCGACAGCAAAAACAGTAAGGTAATCGTATGCCCTGACGGTTGCGTTATTTTTAAACTTACTGCAAATAAAACGGGAGAGGAAAATTTTTTTAAGGGAAAATTTTTAGATTGATTTTATCGTAAAACTTGAAAATATATTTTAAAAGATATAGAATATACAAAAATAAATTTTAATTAGGATATTAATATGGAATATGAAGCAGTCATAGGATTGGAAGTGCATGTTCAACTTAATACAAAAACAAAGGCTTTCTGTTCATGCCCTAATGTTTTCGGAGCGCCAGCAAATACTTTAACCTGCCCGAGATGTCAAGCGCATCCCGGAACTTTGCCAATAGTCAATAAAGAGATGGTTCATAAAACTATAAAAGCGGGAATTGCCACAAATTGCAATATACAGAAATTAAGCAGATTTGCAAGAAAGCATTATTTTTATCCCGATTTGCCTTCATATTATCAAATCACGCAGATGGATGAGCCGATTTGCACGGAAGGACATATAGATATAACCGTTTTAAACGAGGACGGCTCTTCGTATAATAAAAGCGTTAGGATAAACAGAATACACATGGAAGAAGATGCGGGAAAATTGGTGCATGACGATACGGGAAGACCTTTAAGTTATGTCGATTTAAATCGCGCAGGAAGTTGTTTGATAGAATGCGTAAGCGAACCTGACATTTCAACGGGAGAAGAAGCCTATCAGTATTTAACCGAACTTAAAAAAATTCTTCGTTATATAGATGTTTCCGATTGCAATATGGAAGAAGGTTCTCTTCGTTGCGATGCTAATGTTTCTATAAGACCGAAAGGAAGCAAAGAGCTTGGAGTTAAAACCGAAGTAAAAAATATGAATAGTTTTAGAAATGTAAGGCTTGCGATAGATTACGAAATTAAAAGACAGATAAAGGCTTTGAATAACGGTGAGAAAATTCTTCAAGAGACGAGACTTTATGACGCTAAAGAAAATACTACGAAAGGAATGCGTTCCAAAGAGGGAGCCGCCGATTATAGATATTTTCCCGACCCAGACATACCCGTTTTGATTCTTAAAGAAGAAGAAATAGAAGCGGCAAGAAAAGAACTTCCCGAACTTCCGCAGAAAAAAAGAGAGAGATTAAAAAAAGATTACGATTTGCCCGACCAAGATATAATCGTATTGACGGAAGAGCCTGCGCTTGCGGATTATTACGAGGAGGCGGTAAAATCATATCCCAAACAACCGAAAAAAATAAGTAATTGGATAATGGTGGAAGTAAACGCCTATCTAAATAAAAAATTGCAAACTATAAAAGATTTTAAACCGAAACCCGAACATATAGCGGAAATTTTTAAACTCATAGACGAAGGAACAATCAGCGGTAAAATAGCCAAAGAAATTTTTGAAGATATGTGCGAGACGGGAGAATCTCCTTCTTCGATAGTGGAGAAAAAAGGTTTAAAGCAAATGAGCGACACGGGAGAGCTTGAGAGCGTAATAAGAAAAGTTCTCGCCGACAATCCAAAATCGGTAGCCGACTTCAAA
>CAZRYV010000219.1:0-3337 GCA_964604385.1 uncultured Brachyspira sp. | reverse complement strand
AACAAAAGGTTTTTATTTTATGAATCAAAAAAATAATTTGTCGTTTTTAACGATATTAATAATCTGTTCGTATATCGCTTGTCAGATGATTTCAAATATAGCGAGCGTAAAAATCGCCAATGTTTTAAGTTTGGCTGTGGACGGCGGAACTTTTCTTTATCCTCTCGCTTTCACCATAAGAGATATGGCGCATAAAACAATAGGCAAAAAAAACACTCAAAAACTTATAATAGTTTCTGCCGTTATAAACATATTTACTCCGATTTATTTTTATATAATATCGCTAATTCCCGCAGATTCAAATTGGGAATTTAACGAAGCCTTTCAAATTACTTTAAGCCCCGTTGTCAGAATAGCTATAGCGTCTATAGTGGCGTCTACTTTATCCGAATTTGTTGATACAGAAATTTATCATTTTTTCACGACAAAAATAACGAGAAAATATCAATGGTTAAGAGTTTTGATAAGCAACGCGTTTAGCATTCCCGTGGATAATTTTTTATTCGTATCGATAGCTTTTTTTGGAGTATTGAATATTGACGCTTTAGTCGGAATATTTATTTTCAATTTTTTCGTTAAATACGCCGTGACTATTATAAGCGTTCCTATGATTTATTTGGTTAAAGAAAAAAATTAAATCAAATTTCTTTTTTAATTTTTGTTTTATACAACCAATCTACAAATACGGCTATGGCGTTATCTCCCGAAACATTCGCCGCTGTTCCAAAAGAATCTTGAGTTAAATATAACGCTATCATCAAGCCTTGCAATTCTTCTCCCGTTATTCCAACCATATATAAAAAAGGCAAAGCGCTCATTATTGCTCCTCCGGGCGCTCCGGGAGCTGCAACCATAGCTACTCCAAGCATCAATATAAAAGGAAGCATTGAAATATAGGTAGGATTTTCTCCCAAAATTAAAATGACTGCGGTAGAACAGCAAGTTATCGTTATCATAGAACCCGCCAAATGAATGGTAGCGCAAAGCGGAACTACGAAATTTCTTATTTGTTCCGAAACGCCGTTTTTCTCCGCCGAAATTAAATTAACGGGTATAGTAGCCGCGCTGCTTTGAGTTCCGACTGCGGTAAAATAAGCGGGAATTTGATTTTTAATAAGCATAAAAGGAGATTTGCCGCCTATTATTCCCGATACTATAAATAAAGCCGTAATATAAAGCAAATGAAGAATTATAACGATTACAAATACTTTGCCGAATATAACCAATATATTTTGAATGCTTCCCGCATAGGATAAATTTGCAAAAGTTCCCAAAATATGAAGAGGAAGAATAGGAATGATTATTTTCTGAAGTATCGTTTGTATAACTTCTTCCGAGTCTTTTACTATAGCGAAAAGTTCCGTTCCTTGTCCTTTTTCTCTCAACATAGTTATTCCCACTCCGAGTATAAAAGCGAATATAACGGCGGAAGTGACATCGAATAGAGGTTTTAAAGGAATTGTGAAATATGTTGAAAGTCCCGATTCTATTTTTACATCCAATTGAGTTATGTCCAAAAGTATCGGAAATAAATTGGAAGCGACTAAAAACGCTATACTTCCCGCAAGCAGCGTTGAAGCGTATGAAACTAAAACGGTAACTCCTATTAATTTTGAAGCGCCTTCTGTAAGACTCGCAACTCCATAACCTATAAAAGCCACTATCATTAAAGGAATTATAAAATTTAAGAACAGGCTGAATATCGAACTTATAGTTACGAATATTCTCACAACGGGAGCGGGCAAAAATAAACCCGCCAATATTCCTAATATTATTCCTATTATAATTCTTGGGAAAAGTCCAAAGTTTTTCATTTCCAAACTCCTTTATTTTATTCTATTTTTGGTTTTCTATATTTTTTATTTTCTATTTGGTAAATATTAAATATTATAAATTATATATTTTTTAATTATTATAACGGGTTTTTTAATTATATTCAACGGTTTAAAAATTAACTACATTGTATTTTAAATAAATTCCACTTCAATTATGTATTTGTCTTTTTGGGTTATTTCGTTTTTTTTTGAAATTCTATTAATGCCGTAAGGGTTGAGATAGACTGCAATTATTTCGTTATCCGCATTTTCTATTATTGGAATATTCTCTCTCGCCCTTAAAGGAATTTTTAAATCTATAAATATTTTTCTTAAATATTTTTTCTCTCCGTTCGGATATGCGAGCAGAAAATCTCCGTCTTTTCTTTGTCGCGTTGTTATAGGATAATCGCATTTTATATATAATTTTTCCTTATAATTTATGTTTTTGTTTTCTATCTTTTTAAAACTTATATTTTTATTTAAAAAATTATAAATTCCGTCTTTTTCTATTTTCAAATAACCGTCCGATTTTTCGGTTGATTTTGTTATGTCTGTTTTATCTAAATCTATTTTTTTTATATCTATTTTCTCTATAATCAAATCGTTATATTCTTTTATTAAATTAAAATTATCCAATCTTAAAATTATGTTTCTTTTTTTTGATTTTATTATTTTAATTACTTCAAAAATTCTTTTCTCGCTTATCTCTATATTATTTTTGAAAAGAAATTTTATTATAATTCTGACAAGAAAAATTTTATTTAAATTTTTAATATTTTTTATATTTATTGAATTTTTATTTATAAGATTTTTTTTATAAATACGATTAATTTTCTTTCTTAAAAACGCTGATTCCAAATAGATTCTTTTTGCAAATTTTATTATATTGTCTTTCGTTTTTTTATTAATAGTTTCAAGCATTGGAATAATTAAATTCCTTATTTTGTTTCTTGCATATTTGTTTTTTTTGTTTGAAGAATCCTCTCTATATTCCAAATCGTTTTCTATTGCATAATTTTCAATATCTTTCCTGTAAAAATTAAGCATAGGTCTTAAAATATATCCGCTCTTTTTTTTTAGGCTTTTATAAATATCCGCTCCCGCTCCCTTAATCATTCTGTAAATTATCGTTTCTGCAAAATCGTCTTTATTATGAGCGATAAACAGATAATCGTAAACATTTTTATTATAAAGCTCTTCAAAAAAATTATATCTGTCTTTTCTTGCCTCGTTCTGAATATTTTTTTTATCGTAACTTCCTTTTTCGATTTCCTTAATGTAAATATTTAAATTATATTTTTTTGCAATATCGCGCGCAAATGATTCGTCTTTTTTTGATTCTTCTCCCCTCAAATTATAATTAAGATGAATAATAATCAAATTAAATTTTAGTTCTTCCTTTAATTTGTAAGCTATATGAAGCATTACTTGAGAATCGATTCCGCCCGAATACGCTACCGCCAAGTTTTTTTTATTTAAATCTTTTATATTTTTGATTAAAAAATTTTTTATATTATTTA
>CAZRYV010000218.1:0-3372 GCA_964604385.1 uncultured Brachyspira sp. | reverse complement strand
CGGAAGGTTATTTAAATGAAACAACCAATATAATGCAAAGAATGAGAGAACTTGCAATACAAGCGGCTAACGGAATATATTCTGACAGCGACAGAGCTTTAATTCAAGTGGAAGTAAATCAATTGGTGCAAGAAGTTGACAGAATCGCATCTCAAGCAGAGTTCAACAAAATGAACATGTTGACGGGAAGATTCGCTTCGGACGGACAAACTCCTATTACTTTTCACATCGGCGCTAATATGGACCAAAGAGTTTCCGTAAATATAGGCGCTATGACGGCAGCTAATCTTCAAGTTGGAGGAGAAACTCCTATTTCTATTTCTTCCGTTGAAACTGCAAACCAATCTCTTGGAAGAATAGACGAAGGCATACAAATGGTAGTGGCTCAAAGAGCAGAATTAGGTGCAGTTCAAAACAGAATGGAATCAATGGTAAAAAGCTTAATGATAGCAACTGAAAATACCATTGCAAGCGAAAGCGTTATAAGAGATGCTGACATGGCTGAAGAAATGGTAGCTTATACTCGAGAACAAATTCTACAACAAACGGGAGCGGCTATGCTAGCTAACGCTAACATGAAAAGTCAATCAATAATGAGAATAATAGGTTAATTAAGCGACTTATTACAAATATTATAAAAGCCTTCGGAGTGTTAATATTCCAAAGGCTTTTATTTTTTAACTATTCAAAAACTATTTTATTTCTTTATATTTTTTATTAAAATTTTATTAAAAAATTAATCGAAATCTATTTTTTGGGAATTAACGACAAAATCTCTATTTAAGAAAAATAAAGTTATAATGATTTTAAAATATGCGTCAAATAAATATAATAATCCCATAGATAAAAAATAGTATAATAAACCTTCTCTCGTTTCTTTTGGAGCGGACGGAAAAGATATTAAAAATACATTTTTAAAAAATATTATAAATAAAAGAATAAATAAAGCCTTAAAAAATTTTGACTTTATTAAACTTGAAGAATATTTTATGGCGTTTATTCCCCAAGTATGTCTTAAAGCGCAAATATTATTTGTAAAAATAAATAAAACCACAAAAATTATTCCGGGAACTATAAAGAAAGCGAATCCGAAAAAAATTATTATCATATATATAATAGAGGTTATAAGTATTGGAAAAATAATCGTAAAACTTTTTTTTATCGCCCAAAAAGCGGTTTTTATTTTTTTATTAACCATAGCCTCGACTATAAATGATATCGAAACGACTGAAATTATATCCAAAAACCAAGATAAAAAAGTGTTTAAATAGAATCCAAAATTGACTTCGTTTTTAAACCAATTTATAAAATCTTCCGTAGTTTGCACCTTCAAAGGGTCGAATACGGACGGCGGAAAATAAGCGGCGGCAAGCATAATTGGGACTCCGCATATCATACTAATTAAAAAAAAGTTAAAAAAATTATGTCTAAATATATAAAAAGATATTGTAAATAAATCCAAAATCTCCAAATCTTTCTTTCCCAAATCCTTTCTAAAAGATTGCATAACTTTTCCCGTTTTTTAATAATTAATAAATATATATTTTAATCTATACTCGTATAAATTACAAATTTTTTAATTGTTCTTAATTTTTTAAATTTATTAATTTATCATTAAAAATTTAAAGTAGATATTTTTATTAAATAAATATATAATTTGATAACATATAAAATATTATAAAAATGTGAGAATATTAATTATGAGTATAAAAATTGAAGAAAGCGGATTTTTAAAAATTACCTCAAATACGATTCTTTTTAGCGAGGGAGGAAAAGTAGAAAACTTATTGGTTATTACCAAAGGCGATATGGATGTTTATATATCTTCGAGAGATTTGCTTGGAATGGAAGACCAAGAGGAGATAATTAAACATAGTTGTAAATTATTTAAAGTTCCAAAAAATATTATAATAGGTATAGGCGGATATAGGGACAATTCCAATTATATGTTTTCTTTAAAATCCAATATTGAAAACGAAGTATATATAGTAAAAACTTCAAATAGAGACGAAATTAAAAACTTTTTTAATAAAAATAAGCCTTATTTAACGAATATGTATCATTCGATATCGTATTTGGTTCTTAAATTCTACGAAGAATATATAAAAATAAGAAACATAAATAACGAATTAAAAATAATCTCCACAAATTTGGGAGTTTTATATTTTAATCTTAACAATAAAAACAAGCATATACAGTCGGAAGCGTTTTTAAAAATCAGAGACATATTCGAAGATGCCACCAATTCGGGATTTTATGTTCCGCATTCTTTTGACGCCGATTTTGTGAAGGCAAATCATAACGAAGCGTATATGCATAATAAAAGTTTATCGGAAGAGGATAGCGAAAATAAACTTAATGTAGAAATGGATTATATTAGAAGATTTTTAACTATGCCTAAAAATATTAAAGACGGATTTTTTACTTACGATACAAATATGAGTTTATCCGCCGCAAATATGCTCTACGATAATTTAACTTATATAATAAATCTGCTTAAAAAAGAATTTGTAGAAACTATGGAAAATATGTTTTTTATGTATTCAAACGATAAAGAATCCCTTTTCAACGAATATTCTAAAATGGCTTTGGAATTGGAAAAAGAAGGAAAAGACAACGAAGTATGGGCAAAATACACGAGACATATTGGAAATATAATTAAAAATTTCCGCAAACTTATAAAAGAAGAATACGAATTCGATTTGAATATAGACGAAGAGGAAATCGATTCCGTAATAGGAAAATTGGAAAGAACTTCGGAAAGTAAAGAAACGGAAGATGAAAGAGTAAGAGTAATTATGGGAGCGGAACAAATTCCGGAAGAAGTTAAAAATCCTACAAAGAAACTCATCGAAATGTCGGGTATTGACGAAGAGAGAGCCAAAGTATTATTAAAAGGTTTGGACGAATTTAGAAAACTCAAAGATAAATTCAATACCGATGACGACGCTAGAAAAACGAGAAGGTCTGTAACGAATGTATTTTTTGAAATATATAAAGAAGTTGCAAAAAGAGCGATTATAGACGGCGATAATTCAAAATTGGTGAAAATGTTTTTAAATTACGGTTATATGGACGATGAATTATTAACTCCGAATCAGATAATAGATTTATACGAAATCAGAGACAAAACGAGCTCTAAAAAATTTAATATTTTATATATAGACGAGTGGCTTAAAAAAATATACGATAAAGAGGAGATGCCTTCCGTTAATGGCTTCGGGCAAGATTATAAAGAAGCTTTAAGAGAGATGAAAAAACGCGGAATGATAAGCGATAAAGAAGCGGAAGAAGATTTTGAAAGTTCATCAAAAAGATTGTAATATGAAGTGGAAAATATGATTCAAACCACTCAAAGATTATGTTACGGAC
>CAZRYV010000217.1:0-3531 GCA_964604385.1 uncultured Brachyspira sp. | reverse complement strand
TATTTATTTGTATATTCAATAAATTTATGATTTTATTAAATAATTTCAATGAATTATTGGATAATTATAGTAATTGATAAATGTAATTACTTATGAATTTCTAAAAATATTTATTTGATAATACTAACATAGTTAGTTTATAGAATTATTTGTTATTATATTAAGATTTTAATCTTCAAATAAAAAACTCACCAATCTATTTTTTATGCTAGAAAATCTATCATTACATTCTTTAGCTGTCCACTTTTTAAGCTTGCATAATTCTTTCACATCATTTATATCAGAACCCTTATAAAATTCTTTTTTCTTTTGAAAAAATTCGTTCTTTGCTTTTATATTTTTAATTTTTTCTAATAAGGTTAAATTACCTAATTTATTTAGATTTTCTTCGTACTCTTTTTTAGTCCAACCGTCATAATTAATATATACTTTAGGTAAAATATGCTCAATTTGAAATTTATCATAATCTGTTATCAATATCATTTTTTGGTTTTCATTAAGATTATGATACAAGAACAATATAGATTTAGTATATTTATCTCTATTAGTTAAATTTTGTAAACTATCTAAAAAACTTTTCTTTTCTTTTTTAAGATTTGGAAAGTCAGATTTTTTCTTATGAAATATTGAAATATAAGCTTTATAAATATCATATTTTATTGCATTTCTTGTTTTATATATTATGCCTTTTATATACACAAACCTTATAAGATTTTCAAGTATATCGTATAAGGTATTCAAATCTTCTATCTTTAATTCTACTTCATCATTTTTTATTATTACATATTTATACATAAAGACATAATAAACAGTTTCTATTATATCCACAGGATACGCTCGCATTAAACTCAAATATTTATTTATTTTTTCATGTTCATAATTTTTTATCAGTAGTATCTTTTTTAAATCTTTAATTATATCATTTACAGAATTTCTATCTATTCTTTTACTAAAAAATTTTCTTATATTAATTTCATTTCCGCTTTCTTTTTCTTTGGCTCTTAAAATATGCATATATATTCTAAAATATAGTTCTGGTTCGGTTATATCTTTCCAAAATTCTATAAAATTATTTTTTTCTTCATTTTTTTCAATACTATTATAAATACGAGATTTAAATATATCTGCATCGCTTAATGGAGTTCCTCTATCATTTAAAGTTTCAAATATCTTTAATGCATTTTCTTCTTCACCACAATCTATTGGAAGCATTTTTACATTACTTAATAAAAATCTTATAAAATTTTCTAAACTGTTTGCATGATTATTATTTTTCCAAGAATTGATTTTATTTTTGAATATATTATAATTTATTTTAAATTTATTTTTATCGTCAAGATTTTTACCATCATTGGATATTATATCTTTTAAATCAGATTTATCATTATCTAAAACTTTGCTATTTATTCGACATTCTTTGTCATTAATTTTTTTTGTTAAATTATCAAATACATATATTATCTCTTTAATACCTTGAAACTGATGATTATCATATAATGCTTTAAGTAAAATAAGTAATGAAGTTAATCTCTGTTGTCCGTCTATTACCTCAAATTTATTATTACTATTTTTTATTAAAACCATAGTTCCTAAAAAATATTCTCCCTTGGTCTCAGATTTTTTATTTTCTTCTTCCTCATATTTTTCTATTATATCATCCCATAAATCATGACATTTATCTTCATTCCAAGAATATGGTCTTTGATATTCAGGTATTACATATAATTTTTGAAATATTTCATTTATAGATTCTGGATTAGCTTTTATTACTTCCATAAAATTTTTTAATCTCCTTAAACATTTATTTGTAATTATGTATAATATAATAATTTTTGTTTTTATGCAACTTAATCGTAAAACTTCGGAGCTAAAATTCCCATTAGGCACATAATGATAAATCCGCCCAACAAAGCGAGTATTGGACTTAAACTTATTCCGCCTATTAAAATTCCTATAAGAGATGCTATCGCCACAAGTCCCGCATAAGGTATTTGAGTTGTAATATGTTCGAGCAATGGGCAATTACTTCCCGTAGACGATAATATAGTAGTGTCGGATATCGGAGAACAATGGTCGCCAAATACCGCCCCTGAAACTACAGAACCCACATTTATAAGAAGGACATTTAAAAGAGCGTCTCCCGTAAATCCGTTTGCATTCGATAAACCCGTAGCTATCGGAATGATTATTGGAATCATTATAGCGAAAGTTCCCCAGCTTGTTCCCGTAGAAAAAGCGATTACGCATCCGAGCAAATAACCGATTGCAGGCAGAAGCCAAAGAGGAAAACCGCCTCCCTTCACGGTTTCGGAAAGAAAAGCTGCAAGTCCGAGTCCGCCTTCTTCGGGGCTTGATTTAATTACATTTCCTATAGTCCAAGCTAGCGCCAATACCACCAAAGCAGGAACCATAGATTTTACGCCTTCCATTATAGAATTTCCCGCAGAACGAATATTTAATAGTTTTCTAGACAAATAATATATATACATTATTATTAAAGATATTACAGCTCCGTAAAAAAGCGATTTTGAAGCGTCCGTTTGTATAAATGCTTCGCTTAAGCTCATACTTGAAAACGCTTGTGAAATATCTTCTATTCCGTTAGTTCCTACCAATCCCATATATGTCGTTATCGGAAACATCGTTATGCAAGCTATTATAAGAACCGTTATCGCTATAACCATATCAAACCATTTTGCCTTCTCGTTTGAAGAAGTTTCCAAATTTCCGGGGCATGCTCCGTATAATTCCTCGTTAAAAAGTTTTCCTTCTTGAGCGGCTTCTTCGCTTCTTTTCATCGGACCAAAATCTTTTAACCATAAAGATATTAAAACTACGAAAGTTAATGTGAGAAGAGGATAAATCGAATACGGAATCATTCTTATAAAGAAAATAAATTCGCTCATATTCAAAGACGAAAAACCTTCCGAATCTCTAATATAACTCATAACCGTCACAACCCATGTCGATATCGGAGCAAGTATACAAACAGGAGCCGCCGTAGCGTCCAATATATATGACAATTTTGCCCTCGATATTTTTTTCTCATCGCAAGCAGGACGCATAACCGTTCCGACAGAGAGACTGTTAAAATAATCGTCTATAAATATTATAAGTCCGAAAAACCATGTAAATATCAGAACGCTTTTTTTAGTTTTAAGATATTTGCTCGCCCATAAACCAAAAGCCTTTGTAGCGCCCGTTTTTGAAAGCATACTTACGAAAGCTCCGAGCAAAGCGCAGAACAATAATATTCGAACATTCCATGAATCGCCCGTCATTGCGGCTACTTTATCTGTAAATATCGTAACGGCTAAAAATGGATTTCCATGAGCTATTATTAAAGTTCCCGATAATATTCCCAATGTCAGCGATATTATAACTTCTTTTGTTACCAACGCCAATATAATAGCTAAAAGCGGCGGTATAATGCCAAATAATCCGTAATGTTCCATAAGCCAAACTCATATAATTTTACTTTTTATAGTAATATTTTATATTAGGGTTTATCCTTTGTCAATAGTTTAATTT
>CAZRYV010000216.1:0-3554 GCA_964604385.1 uncultured Brachyspira sp. | reverse complement strand
GAACTGAACTGAAGCAGTCAAAATTTGCAATATTTTTAGTTGTTTTCATGGTTGAAATTATATCATTTTTGAAAATAATGTCAAGAGTTTTTAAAGCGTTTTTTATTTTTTTTATATTTGACTTTTTATAAAATTACATTTATCATAGTCCAAATTAAAATAAATTAAAAAATAATAGGATAAAATAAATAACGAATATGGAAAAAATTAAAATAGAAAATGTCGAGCTTACATTATCGCATCCCGATAATTTAAATATAAAATGGACGGGACAAAACGATTTGGTGAGGCAAATAATGGCTTCTTGGCATACGATATCTGAAGACGATATTCCTTTAAATCCTCGAATAGTCGGAAAGCCCGGAGCGGGTAAAACGACTCTATCCTATTATGCGGCTAAAGAATTGCTTAAAAGAGAAGTTTATATATTTCAATGCACAGTCGATACTAGACCGGAAGATTTAATTATAATTCCTGTTATATCGGAAAATAATAAAATTAGTTATCATGCATCAAGTTTAGTTAGCGCAATGATTAAGGGAGGAGTCGCCATACTTGATGAAGGAAACAGAATGAGCGAAAAAACTTGGGCTTCGCTTGCGCCACTTCTTGACGACAGGCGATATGTTGAAAGCGTTATAGCGGGAATAAAAATAAAAGCGCATCCCGATTTTAGAATAATAGTAACAATGAATGACGACGCTAGCACATTCGAACTTCCCGAATATATACATTCGAGATTGCAACCAACCATAGAACTTCCTTTTCCCGATATTAAAGAAGAATACGATATTTTAAAAATGAATCTTCCGTTTGCAGACGAAGAGATATTAAGAATAACGGTGGGATTTTTGCAGAAATCTCATATAAATAAATCTTCTTTTTCCGTGAGAGACGGAATAAATATGGCAAGATACGCGATGAAATTGTATAAAAGCGGAGTCGCAAACGAAAAAGACACGGCTTTTTTACTCGCTTTAAAATCGGTTCTCGGAGAAGAAGGCATTAAAATATTGAGCTCAAATAATGACGAAAAATATTAAAATATTTGCAATATTTTTTTTAATATTTTCGATTTTCTTTATAAAATGCATTAAAAATAAAAATATTCAAAATTTTAATTCAAATGATTCAAAAAATTTATTTATCGATTTACAATCTCTTTTAAGTTTAATTGAAAATAATAAAACGGGAATTATTTACGATTATTTAAAATATAGAGATAAAGTTTATTGCATAGATTATAATAATAGTTTGCAAGATAAAGAATTTATAAAAGAGCGTTTTCCAAGCATAAAATTTATTGACAAATTCCGATTCTGTTTATATTCAAAATTTTTTAAAGAAAAAATAATGTGTTATATTAACGATAAAAATTTAACGGAATATATTAAAAAAAATAATATTAAATATTGCAAAGTTGTATTGAATATTGACGAAATAACCGCAAAAGAATATTTAACTTTAAGAAACGAAGATAACGCGAGAATTTTTTTATCGATTACAAATAAAGATTATTACAATTCTTATAAATATGCCGTTGTATTAAATAAAAAATATATAGAAGTTTTAGACGGCGATACCATAAAATATAAAAATAAAACATATAGATTCATTGGTTTGGACGCTCCCGAACTTAAACAGAATTACGGAGAGAAGGCAAAAAATTATGTTATAAATTCCATTAACAAAGCGGATAAAATTTTTATATTGATAGATTCTTACGATTTTTACGATAGAATATTATGCCATATAATTATAGACGAAGAACCTTTGGCATATTCTATGATTAAAGAAAAATATGCAAAAGAAACAATAACTAAATACGGAGATAACGGTTTTCCTACGATAGCGAGCAATATAGTTTATCTGTCTAAATTTCAGGGAAGAAGACCGTTTGTCGACCCGTCAATATTTAGAAAAACTAATAATTAAATTTAATCGATATAACCGACTATTGATTTTTTTGATTTATAAGTTAAAGTTTAAATTAATCGGCATATTTTTTAAGTAATAATTAACTTATTTTTTTAAGGAAACAAAGTGAATAAAATCGAAGATTAAAATCAATCGACTTCAAGATACGAATTATATGCACATTTAAGCGAACAGATAGTGGCGGGAAACATAAAAACTTTTTCGGAGTTGTTTACCTACGCTTCGAATGTTAGTTTTGAAAAGATAAAAGACCATGAAAATATTTTAAAAAGTTTATTTTCTTTGATTCGTAAAATTAATTGGGGATTTTTCAGCAATTTGGACAAGGAACTTTACCCGAAATTATGGGAGCAGTTCGTTATAGAAAATCATAAATATAATTTTGCGGGAGATTTAAAATTAAGTTTGTCGATAGCGGACATTTATATAGCGATGCTCGATATTCATGGTTATACGAATTTTTGCGAAGAAAATAAAAATAATTTGTATAAAATTCATGCATTAGACGACCTTATGCAAAATAAAATAGGCGAAGTTGCAAGATTCTATAATGTTATATCTCATAGAAAACAAGGAGACGAAATCGTTATGGTTTGTCCTTCGGCAACAGACGCTTTAAGTGCGACTATAGCGATAATAGATATTTTGAATAAAAAGAAATTTTTAAGCGAACATCCGAGCGTCGATACTTCGGGAATGCCCGAGTTTAAAGTAAGCGCGGGAATATCGGGAGGAAACACAAACAGTTCGTTAATAATTACGGAAGACGGAGATTTGTCGGGTTTTCTAATAAATAACGCCGCAAGAATGCAAGCGAGAGCGAATACTTTATCTCCGAAAGAAAATAAAATTATAGTGACGAAAAATTTGCAGTTTAACTTTTTAAAAGAAAACGCAAAAATTAAAAGCGAAATATTCGAAAAAAATATAATATCATTTTACGATAACGGAATTATATTTTTTAAAGGCACGGATATTCCAATAGTGGAAGCGATATTTAATCCCGATGAAAAATATAAAGAATTATTTTTTAACGAGATGGAAGAACTTGTAAAAAGCGTAAGGGCTAATTTGTGGAAACAGAGAATTTTCACCGCCGTATTGGAATTAATTTCAAAAGTCGCAAAATCGATGCCGCCTTTTCAGATAAATGAAAGCGTAAACGAATATATATCGGGCTACAGCAATTCGACAATCTGCGATTTATGTTCCGAAGCCGTAGGTTCTTATGTGGTTAAAGAAAATTATAAAGAGGCTATAGAAACTTTCGGTTTGATAATCAGACTTTTAAATACGATTGAAAATTTCGACAAAATGGTTTTGGAATATGCAGAAAGTATTTACGCAGGTTATGAGAAAGTTATTCCGTTATACGATTCGATTATGAAGAAAGAAATAGACATAAATATTTCGAAAATATTTCCCGCAAATCATATTCCTTTATTTAACAATGTTCAAAAAGCGAATGCCACTTATAATAAATTAATAAATTTCGCTATGGTAAGTCCCGCTCTAAAAAGACGAAAATCTATATGGTATGGAATACTCGAAAAAGAATCCGCCAATTTAATTATTAATATGTATTCGGGTAAAAAATAACGGACGAAGCCGAAGCC
>CAZRYV010000215.1:2480-3700 GCA_964604385.1 uncultured Brachyspira sp. | reverse complement strand
AAATTTATTATCTTTATAACTTATTTAATTTTTTAAACTTTATTTTAAATCAAATAATGATAAATAATAAAATATTTAATAAAAAATGGAATAAAAAGAAATAACTATATTTATATAATTTTTACAGAATTTTTATAGAATATTATAACTATATTTTAAATTATTTCGCCAATCTTATAAATATTATCCCAATCCAAATCGTCTTTTGTGGGCAGAGGATATGAATTCCAATCGGCTCTTGAAACAGGATGCCATTCTTTACCATCTAAATATCCGTTATTTTTAAGCCATAAATTTAATTTCTTTTTATAATCTGTCAAATAATCTTTAGCCATATATAAAATATTATCTTTTAATTCAACTCCCACAACGAGATAAATTTTTTTATTCTTAAAATTATCGCCGAAATATACTATTTGTTTCAACGGACTGTATGATTTTTCAAACGAAGTTATATTGTAAAAATTCAAATTCGGCATAGAACTTACTATATAATTTTTTAAAGTTGTTTCCGTGTAATAAAACGCCTTTCCATTTTCCACTTCAAATAATTTATATTTTATAGCCGCAGAATAATATCCGTATATAAAAATATTCAAATTAGCTTTATTATTAAATTTATATATATTTTCGTAATCGTCCGCAATCTTTTTATTTTTAATTTTTTCAATCCAAATTTCAAAAAATTTAGAATCTTTATTTTTTAAATCGGCTTTCGGAATAGTCGAACATGACGATAAAAAAAACGACATAAAAAACAATATAAGAATTAGTAAAAACAATCTCATAAATAAGTCTAATAAATTAATTTTTCAATATTTATAACAATAATATAACATAAAAAAATAATATAACATAAAAAATATTTATACAAATAAAAAATTTGATATTATTTGCAAATAGATTATAATCTTGCAAATATTTTATTATAAAGCGAGCGTAGAAATGTTAGACTCTCCAATAATTTTATCTTTGTTCGGCGGACTTATAACTTGTACTTTTACAAGTTTGGGTTCCGCTTTGGTATTTATTTTTTTCTCTGAAATCAAACCAAAAGTTTTAGCCTGCATGTATGGATTTGCCGCAGGAGTAATGACTGCCGCAAGTTTTTGGTCTTTACTCGCTCCTTCTATAGAACTTTCTTCCGATACGGATTTGCCTAAATGGTTTATTCCCGTTTTCGGTTTTTTGCTTGGAAGTTTTTTTATATGGGTATTGGA
>CAZRYV010000215.1:0-2470 GCA_964604385.1 uncultured Brachyspira sp. | reverse complement strand
ATCTTCATATAGTTAATGGACATGAAGAAAAAGAAGGTCCTCAAATTCGTTTATCGAAAAGCGTATTATTATTTTTAGCTATAACTTTGCATAATATTCCTGAAGGTTTGGCAATCGGAGTGACTTTCGGAGCGTTTTCTATCGGGCAAAGCGGAATAACTTTAGCCGCCGCTATGGCGCTTACTCTCGGAATAGGTTTGCAGAATTTTCCCGAAGGCGCTGCAGTTTCATTGCCGTTAAAAACTACAGGAGTTTCAAAATTTAAATCCTTTGCGTTAGGTTCTTTTTCGGGAATCGTAGAACCTATAGCCTCCGTAATTGGAGCGATAGCCGTTACAAAACTAACTTTAATTTTACCGATAGCTTTGTCGTTTTCCGCAGGCGCTATGATATATGTAGTTATAGAAGAACTTGTTCCCGAAGCGGTGGCAGACGAGCATAATCATTTTGGAGTATTCGGTTTTATATTAGGTTTTGCAATAATGATGGTTTTGGATGTGGCTTTAAATTAAAATTACATACTTAATATAATTATGTTTATTTTATTGATATTTATTTGTTTTTAATATATAATGATTTAGGTTTAAAAGAAATTCGAAATTTTAAGGTAAAATTTATGTCCGATATTAGAGTTAGATTTGCCCCATCTCCTACGGGGTTTTTACATATAGGAAACGCTAGAACAGCCTTGTTTAATTGGCTTTATGCAAAATCCGTTAATGGAAAATTGATATTGAGAATAGAGGATACCGACCAAGAGAGAAGCACAAAAGAAGCCGTAGATATGGCTATAAAATCTTTAAAATGGCTCGGCGTAGATTGGGATGAAGGACCTGAAGTTAATGGAGAATACGGACCTTACTTTCAATCGCAAAGATTAGATATATATAAAAAATACACGGAAAAATTGATGGAAGAAGGAAACGCTTATTATTGTTTTTGTTCGTCCGAAGAATTAGAAAAAAAATCTAATATGCAAAAAACTTTGAATCAACCTATAATATACGATGGCAAATGTAAAGATATTCCTTTAGAAGAAGCGAAGAAAAGAGTGGCAAACGGAGAGATGGCAAAAATAAGATTCAAAGTTCCTAAAAATAAAGAAATCGTTTTTGAAGATTATGTAAGAGGGACGGTAAAAACCAATAGCGATGAAATTGGAGATATTATAATAGTGAGAGAAAACGGTTTTCCGACTTATAATTATGCGGTAGTTATAGACGATATGCTAATGAAAATAACGCATGTCATAAGAGGCGAAGACCATATATCGAATACTCCGAAACAAATTTTAATTTATAAAGCTTTAGGAAGCGAGCCTCCAAAATTCGCCCATACTTCTTCTATACTTGGAGACGACAGAAAAAAATTATCAAAAAGACATGGCGCCGCTACTCTTATGGAATACAAAGAGGAAGGATTTTTACCGCAAGCTATGAGGAACTTTTTAGCTTTGCTCGGATGGACGCATCCCGAAGCGATTGAAACTATGAACGATAACGATATGATAAAGGCTTTTACATTATCGCGTTTTTCCAAAAGTCCCGCGATATTTGACACGGCTAAATTGAGACATTTAAACGCTTGGCATATAAAAAATATCGATTTGGACGATGCTACAGAATTATTTATTCCTTATTTAATAATAGGCGGTTTCTTAAAAGAAATTTATACCGAAAGCGAAAAAATATGGGCTAAAAAACTAGTTTCGGTTATAAGGCATAATTGCGCCATTTTATCCGATATAAACAAATATGTTCCCGTATTTTTTGAAAACGATTTTGAATTAACTGACGAAATGAAAGAAATTGTGAATAAAGAAGAAAGTAAAAAATTGCTTAAATTTATAAAAAATAATATAGAAAAAGAAAATGAAATTACAGACCAATATATGAAAAGTTTGATAAAATCGGCTCAAAAAGAAACGGGATTAAAAGGACCCGATTTATATCACCCTATTCGATATGTTTTAACGGGAAGCGGAGCGGGAAGCGAACTCTCTCATATATGCGAACTTTTGGGAAAAGAAAATATTTTATATAGATTATCCAAATATACTTAAATAAGGGAATAATATGATAAACGGAAAACCTTTAATATTAGCGGTAGATGACGAAGAAAATATCAGAAATCTTATAACCTACACATTCGAATCTTACGATATCGAAGTGAAAACTGCAGAAAACGGAAAAGCTGCAATAACCATACTCGAACAAAATCCTGTGGATGTCATAATAACGGATTTGCTTATGCCGACTATGACGGGACTCGCTTTGATAAGGGAAATGAAAAAGCGAAAAAGCTCTATACCGATTATTATAATTACCGCATACGGAAATACCGAAATGGTAAAGGAAATAATAGCGGAAGGCGTTTTTAGATTGATAGAAAAGCCTCTAGATTTCGATATATTGGTTCCTATAGTGCAGGAAGCTTTAGAATATAAAAATAAACATTCTAAAAAATAAAT
>CAZRYV010000214.1:0-3707 GCA_964604385.1 uncultured Brachyspira sp. | reverse complement strand
GTTATCGAAACTATAGTCGGCATAATATAATTGTCATCGGTTATATAGACTATTATAACTTCATTCATAGATTTATACCTTTGAAAATGAAGAAGAATATATTAATAAAATTTTGCAATGAAAAAGACGCAATACTACATATTGTATTGTATTGTATTGTATTGTATTGTATTGTATTGTATTGTATTGTATTGCGACCAAAGGAAGTCCTGCAAAGGATATTATATTGTTGACCATTTCTTTCGCCCCTTAATTTATAAAAATTATAACATACTTAATAAAAAATGTCAACAATTTGTTTAAAAATATCTACGCTAATCAAAAAGATTCAAATAATATTTAAAAAGCTCTTTTTTGGTAGAATATAAACTAACTCCTTTTACGGGACTTATTTTTAAAGTAATAGTTGCGATTTTTACCTTTAAATTATTTATTACAATAAATCTTTCTCTCACAGAATTGATTATATCGCTCGTAATATCGTTTCTGTTTTTATAATGCATTTTAATATCTTCGCTTTTTTCCAATTGATAATCAAAATTATTAGATTTAAGAATTTTAAAAAAATTATTTTCTGCGAATCTGCTTGTAAAAATTATAAGTTTTAAATCGTTTGAAAAATTTTTAAAAACATCGATAAGCAAATTATTATATTCGACTATTATTAAATCGGAGTCTTTGGAGCTTGATTTATTTTTTCTTTTGCATTTTGAAAAAACATCGGCTATTCCTATTTTTTTATCTTTAAAAAGTTTTTTCTTCAAATTTTTATCCGTTAAAAATTCTTTCCTCAAATATTCTTCATTCAAAGATTCTTTTTTGTCAATATCGAAGGAATCCGCTATTAATTTCCAAAATTCGCTTTTGCTACTTGCGTAATACCAAGCGTTATTTTTATTATCTTTTGAAAGCAAATTAAATTTTTCTTTTTGAGAATATAATGGAATGGGAAAAGTTCCGAGTATAAGAATCTTCATTTTATTTGGGAAAAAATTTATATCTTCAAAAATATGTTCTTCGATATCTTTCATTATTTACCTTTACAAACTCTGTTAGAAACTTTATCGAAACCTTCTTCTACCGTTAATCCCCAATCGGATTTTATTTTATACCATTCTCTGACATATTCGCATTGATATTCTTCGTTTGGAGGCAGCCATTCTACGGGAGATTTATCGCTTTTATTTCTGTTTGCGCTTTTCGACACGGCTATCAAATGATTATCGTATCTCAAATAATTATAATATCTGTTTTTCTTTCTTTTGCTCCAATTACTCGCTCCGCTGATATGGGCATTTTTTAATGGCACCAAATGGTCTATATCCAAATCTCTAGGATTAGTAAAATATTTTCCCGTATATTTGTCAAACCATTTTCCATAAATGACTTTATTATTTGAGATAACGGGTTTTATTAAAGACTCTTCGGCTAATACTTCGTCTCTTGTATTGAGTCCGTCTTTATCCTCGTCAATCCAATTGCCCCAATCTTCTCTGTTATACTCTTTTCCAAAATCGGTTTTATAAATATTCTCATAATAATAGTATACGGCTAAAATTATAATTATTAAGATGGCATGAATAGGAGATAATTTTTTTCTGTTTTTTCGTCTATTTTTTCGATTATTTTTTATTATTGCCATTTTTATTTTCTACAAAACTACTAAATCTGTCGGCGTATCGTTCATAGAAACTCCGCCGTCTTTTGTCACTATAACCATATTTTCTATTCTAACTCCGCCCAAATCGGGTATATATATTCCCGGCTCTACAGTCACAACCGTTCCGCCTTCGAGTATATTGTCGATTATAGGTGATAATCTCGGAGATTCATGAATTTCTATTCCAACGCCATGTCCCAAGCTATGCCCAAAATATTTGCCGTATCCGTTTGATTTAATAATATCCCTTGAAACATTATCCGCTTCCTTTCCCGAAATTCCCGAATGTATAGCCTCGATTCCTTTTTCATGAGCTTCTCTGACTATATTATATATTTTTGACATCTCTTCAAAATTATTTCCTCTGCCAAAAAAGAAAGTTCTCGTTATATCGCTTTTATAACCTTCGCGCGACAAACCAAAATCCATAAGAATATTGTCTCCCAATTTTAATTTTCTATCTGACGGCATTCCATGAGGAAGAGAGGTTCTCTCGCCAAAAAGAAGTATGGTGTCGAAAGCCGTTTTGTCTCCGCCTTCTTTTCTCATTTGATATTCCAATTCCGCCGCAAGTTCAGTTTCCGACATTCCTTCTTTTACAAACGCCAAAGTTTTTGTCATAGCTTTTTCCGCTCTATTTAAATTGTCTTTCAAAATTTTTATCTCTTCTTTTTCTTTCGCTATTCTTATATTGTCTATATTCGCTTTATTTACCGATATTTTAATCGAAGCGTTCACAACCGCAGAAACTATATTTTCGTAATCGGATAAATAGAGCCCATTTTTCGCTATCGTAATCTCTTTAACTTTTATCGACTTTAATAAATCAACTAAAGCGCCTTCGTAATTATTTGCCACCAAAACTACCGAAGTTTTATGAGTAATTTTAACCGCCTGTTCAAAATATCTAGAATCGACAAGCAAATATTTTTTTGAATTATGAATTAAAAGCCATCCCGCCGTTCCCTTAAAACCCGTCAAATAAAATATATTTTCGTTTTTAGTTATAAGAATGGTTTGATTGGTTAAATCGGTTAATCTTTTTATTCTATTATCGTAATCGAATTTTCTATTTTCTTTACTTTCGGTTATTTTCAACATTTTCATTTCGAGTCCTTTTTAATTTTAAATTTATTGATTCTAAATTTTATTTAAAATATTTTTACGATAAATATATATTATACTTAAAATGCAAGTTTTGTCAAAAGAAAATATTAATAATAATTCTAATTCTTATTGTTTAGAATTATAGACAAAATATAAAATTTTATTCTGTCTTTATGATTATTTATAGGGTCAAGTCCCAAAATTTCTTTTATTTTTTTCATTCTATAAATAATTGTATTTCTATGCATTGATAAATTTTCGCAGGCTTTATTTATATTCATATCGTATTTGCTCATAGCCGTTATCGTTTCTTTATAAAGCAAACTTCTATTTATTATATTTAAACTATTTTTTAATATCATTTTAGAATTCGTTTCGTTATTTAAAATAAGAAATTCCAAAATATAATCTTCTATAAAATAAATTACATTATTTCTACATTCCGTATAATTCAACAAAAAATTAGCCTGTTCGTAGCTATCGGGAATATCGGACAACCTATTTACCGCAGCTCCGCATACGGCTGAAAATTTTAAATTCATTCTATCGTCTATTTCTTTTTGAATACTTATAAAAAAATTTTTTAAAACTTTCTTTTTATCCGTTCTTTCTTTATCGTTAAAACTTTTAATAATTATAAATTGTCTATTTCCCAAATAAGAAACTATATCTTGTTTATAGAAATATTTTATATATTGCATTTTATTTATTATGTATTCGGAAGTTTTATACATATCCCAATTTTCATTTTTCTTAAATTTCATCAGGCAAACGGCTCTATCAATATTAAACGAATAATTATTTTTCTCAGCCCAAATATTAATAAGATTTAAATAATTTTCGTTTTCTTTTGAAATAATTTTATAAATATAATTATTCAAAGTAGTTTGTTTAAATATTTTTTTATCAATATCGATTTCTTTTTCTATAAGAATTTCCG
>CAZRYV010000213.1:0-3718 GCA_964604385.1 uncultured Brachyspira sp. | reverse complement strand
TAATGAATTATATCGGCTCAAAATATTCTCTCTTATGTTTTTTAGAAGAAAATATAAAACAAACTTTAAAAGAAAATAATTCAAAACCTCTATCCGAAAGTATATTTTGCGATTTATTTTCTGGGACTGCATCCGTAAGCAAAGTTTTTAAACGACAAGTTAAAAAAATTATAGCAAACGATAAAGAATATTACAGTTTAGTTTTGACAAAAAATTATATAGGAAATAATAAAATATTAAATCGCTCAAAAGAATTAATCGATTCGTTAAATAATATTCGCAAGATAAAATCTAAAATTTATAATAATTATGCAAAAGGAGGAGGAAACGAAAGACAATATTTCAGCGATGAAAACGCGATGAAAATTGATGCCGTTCGTTCAAAAATTGAAAATTGGAAAAATAAAAAAATTATAAATAGCGGAGAATACTTTTTTCTTTTGGCTTCTCTTTTAGAAAATGCCGATAAAGTAGCAAATACGGCTTCGGTTTATGGAGCTTTTTTGAAACATCTTAAAGCGTCCGCTCAAAAAGAATTAATATTAAAACCTGCGGAATTTGAATTGAGCGATAACAAACATGAAGTTTATAATGAGGATGCAAATAGTTTAATCACTAAAATTAAGGGCGATATACTTTATCTTGACCCGCCTTATAATTCGAGAGAATACGGCGCTAATTATCACATTCTTAATACAATCGCTTTGTATGACGACTTCGAGCCTAAAGGTATAACAGGTTTGCGTCCTTATACTAAATCGAATTGGTGTAAGAAAGGTAAGGTTTATAATGAACTTGATACTTTAATTAAGAATGCTAATTTCAAGTATATATTTTTAAGTTATAACAATGAGGGGCTTTTATCTTTGGATGCGATTAAAGAAATTTTTAGTCGATATGGTAAATATAAAGTTAAGTCCAAAAAATATAAACGGTTTAAGGCAGATAATAACAGAGTAAATAAAAAAGATAAAACTACCGAATATTTGCATGTTTTGATTAAGTAAATATTTCGGATAAAATGCATAATTATTATAACGATAAAATTTGAAAAATAACAAAAAGTAAAATATAATTCATTATCTTAAAAATTATTATAGTATCAAATTATGGAGTTTTTATGGAATATAATTTTACTACCATCGAGAAAAAATGGCAAAAATATTGGAGAGAAAATAATTCTTTCAAAACCGTTTCAAAACCTACTAACAAAAAATATTATGTATTGTAAATTTTTCCCTATCCTTCGGGTAAAATGAATATGGGACATTTTTCAAATTATACTATAGCCGACTCTATAGCGAGATACTATAAACTGTTGGGCTACGATATTTTGCATCCTATGGGTTGGGACGCTTTTGGAATGCCTGCGGAAAATGCGGCTATAGACAATAAAACTCATCCTGCAAAATGGACTTTAGAAAATATAGACAATATGAGAGAGCAATTAAATTTACTCGGATATTCTTACGATTGGGATAGAGAGGTTATTACATGTTTGCCCGATTATTATAAATGGGGACAATGGTTTATTTTGAAAATGTATGAGAAAGGACTTCTTTACAGAAAAGACGGCGAGGTTAATTATTGCGAACATTGTAATACGGTTTTGGCGAACGAACAGGTTTCCGCCGAAGGGACTTGTTGGAGATGCGACAATGAAATTATAAAGAAAAAATTGGAACAATGGTATATAAAAGTTACCGATTATGCAGAACAATTGGACGCCGATTTAAAACAACTTGAAGGAAATTGGCCTGATAATGTTATAGCTATGCAAAGAAATTGGATAGGAAGAAGCGTTGGAGCGAGTATTAATTTCAAATTGGACGATGGCAGCGATTTCCCGATATTTACCACAAGACCGGACACTATATACGGAGTCACATATATGGCTATAGCTTGGAATTACGAAGGGCTTTTGGATATTTGCGTAGAAGAGCAGAAAAAATCTGTCGAAGAGTTTATTAAAAAATCGGCAAAGATAGACCAAAAAGCGGATTATGAAAAGGAAGGCGTTTTTACGGGAAGATATGTTATAAATCCTTTCAATAACGAAAAAGCTCCTTTGTATGCGGCAAATTTCGTTTTAGCCGAATACGGAAGCGGCGCTGTTATGGCTGTTCCCGCTCATGACCAAAGAGACTTTGAATTTGCCAAAAAATATAATATACCGATAAAAGTCGTTATTCAAAATGAAGATAATTCCATTAAAGCGGAAAATATGACGGAAGCTTATACCGAAGATGGAAAAGCCGTAGATTCGGGCATATTAAACGGATTATATACGAAAGACGCCATTAAAAAAGCGATAGAATATGCATCAGAAAAAGGTTTTGGTAAAGAACAGGTGCAATATAAACTCAGAGATTGGCTTATTTCAAGGCAGAGATATTGGGGAAATCCTTTGCCGTTCGTTCATTGTGAGAAATGTGGAATAGTTCCCGTTAAAGAATCCGATTTGCCTATAACTCTTCCTATGGATATAGAATTTACCGTAGGAGATAATCCGCTTAAAAAATCGGAATCGTTTGTGAATACAGTTTGTCCAAAATGCGGCGAAAAAGCCAAAAGAGAAACGGACACTATGGACACATTTACTTGCAGTTCTTGGTATTATGCAAGATATACGGACGCTCATAACGATAAAGCGCCTTTTAATTCGGATATTACAAATACTTGGATTCCCATAGACCAATATATAGGCGGAATAGAGCATGCTTGTATACATTTATTTTACGCAAGATTTTGGTTTAAATTTATGCGAGATATAGGATTAGTTAAAGGAGACGAGCCATTTAAAAGACTTTTAACTCAAGGAATGGTTTTATCAAACAGTTATGAATCGAGAAAATTAAAAAAATTCTATACTCAAGAAGAGATGAATAATAAAGAATATGAGAAAGACGGAATAAATAAAGACGATATAATAATAAAAATGGAAAAAATGTCAAAATCGAAAGCGAACGGAGTCGACCCTGCGGAAATTATAGAATTATTCGGAGCGGATGCCGTTAGAATATTCGTTATGTTTATATCGCCTCCCGAAAAAGATAAAGAATGGAGCGATGACGGAGTTAAAGGTTCGGCGAGATTTTTAAACAGAGTTTGGAATTTATTTATTAAATATATAGACGAGAATAAAAAATCTTTCGATTATAATAATCTTTCAAAAGATGCAAAAAATTTATACAGAAAATATCATAAAACGATAAAAAAAGTAACTATCGATATAAAAGACAGATTTCATTTTAATACGGCTATAGCTTCTTTAATGGAACTTCTTAACGATATGTCCGCATTAAAAGTAAATTCTGAAGAAGAATATTCTATGTTTAGAGAAATTATAAAAGGATATTTAATTCTTCTAAATCCGATAGCGCCGCATATAACGGAAGAGCTTTTTGAAATTCTAAAATTTGGAAATACGATTTTAAACGAAACTTGGATTGATTATAAAGAAGAATATTGCAAGGACGATACTTTTGAACTAGTATTTCAGGTAAACGGAAAAATCAGAGACAGAGTCGAAGCCGATGTTAATATATCCGAAGAAGAAGCGAAAGATTTAGCTCTTAATAGCGATAAAATAAAACAGTTTATAGACGGTAATGATATTGTTAAAGTGGTTTATGTTAAAAATAAGCTTGTCAATATTGTAGTGAGGTTATAAATTAAATTATCATGAAAAATATCGCCATACTCGGAAGACCAAATG
>CAZRYV010000212.1:1219-3788 GCA_964604385.1 uncultured Brachyspira sp. | reverse complement strand
ATTTTATGGGAATATATGTTGTAGTATTTATATCGGTATTTTGCATACTCATATTAGTGGCGGGAAAAATATTGGCGAAATTTTTTAAATATATCGTTTCTGATAT
This sequence comes from uncultured Brachyspira sp., assembly GCA_964604385.1. Taxonomy (GTDB): domain Bacteria; phylum Spirochaetota; class Brachyspiria; order Brachyspirales; family Brachyspiraceae; genus Brachyspira. Next base: position 3,682 of record CAZRYV010000212.1, on the reverse strand, counting down.
AGAAAAAGCTAAAAGATTGGCAAGCGAAGGCAAAAACGATTTGGCTGTGGAAAAACTTAGAAATATTCTTTCAAAAAATAAAGTTGACGAAAACGAAAGAGCGAAAATTCATTCTATGATAGGAGACTGTTATTTTAAAACCGAAGAATATCCTTTCGCAATAGTAGAATACAGACATGCATTAGACGAAGGATATTATTCTCCCGAAGTGGTTTTATCGCTCGGAAAATCTTTAAGTAAAATAGGTAAAAACGAAGAAGCTTTGTCGCAATTTCTTACTCTGTTAAAATTGGATAATAATTATAAAAGCGTGGTTTCTATGGAGATAGGAATCATATATTTTGAAAACAGGCAATATGAAACGGCATTTCAATATTTCGATAATATTTTGGAATTAGATAAAACAAATAAGGAAGCTTTGAAATACAAGGCGTTTTGTTTGGTGAATATGGAGAATTATGTCGAAGCGATATCGATAATGGAAACTCTTATAAAGAAAAATCAAAACGACATTTTATTAAATTATAATTTGGGAAGAGCTTATAAGGGTAGGGGAAATTATAAAAGCGCCATTAAATTTTATAAAGTCTCCTCGCATGATAAAAGTTATGCCGTTAAATCTCTGTATGAAATCGCATTATGTTATATAGAATTAAAAAATATAGAATTAGCCATAACTGCTTTAGACCTTGCTATAGAATACAATAGTCCCGATAAAGAATTAAAATTAGCCGTGCTTTATACTTTAGTCGAATGTTATGACAGAATCAGAAATGTCAATAAAGCGATAGAAGTGTTGGAAAATATTATTATTATAGATTCTAATTACAAAGATGTAGGAAAAAAATTAACGGAATATAAAGAATCTAGATACAGCGAAGGCATTAAAAATTTCTTTAGATTGGAAAACGAACAATTTGCAGAAAGAGCTTTAAAAGTTGTTTCTTGCATGAATTTAATTCCGTATTCTCTAAAAACTACCGATAAAAAATATTTAATTATATTTGCAAAAGAAGGAAAAAGTTTGCATTCTACCAAAAAAGTAATTTTCTTTAGAAAGTCCTACAGTCCGATATTTAATGAAGAGCTTATACAATTATACGATTACGCCGTAAGTTATAATATAGTAAATTCTATTTTGGTAACAAGCGCTATGGCGAGTCCCGATGCTATAAGATACGCCACAATTTCAAGAATAGATATTATCGGAATAAAAAGACTTGAAGATTTGGTTGAAAAATCCAATTTTACAAATTTGCCGGTCGGAGTATCCAAAAGCGAAGAAAAACTCGATTGGATATTGTAATTAAAAAATTCGTTAAAAAATTCTTTAAAAAATTTCTTTTAGACATTCTCTTGCAACTTCTCTATCGTCAAAATCTATAGTTTTATTTGGAAATATCTGATAAGTTTCATGTCCTTTTCCTGCTATTATAACTATATCGTTTTCTTTTGCTTCTCTTATTGCTTCTTTTATCGCTTCTCTTCTGTCTATAATTTTTTTATAATTGAAATTTAATCCCACAAATCCCGCCTCTATATCGGACATTATTTGTTCTATGCTTTCGGTTCTTTGATTATCGGTAGTCAGTATAGATATGTCGGAATATTTTGCGGTTATTTTTGCCATTATTGGGCGTTTTTTTCTGTCTCTATCTCCTCCGCATCCGAATACCACTATAACTCTGTTTGGATTTAATTTTTTGGCTTCTATTAATATATTTTTTAAACTATCAGGAGTATGAGAATAATCTACCGCTACGATAAAATTATGTTTTTCATTCGTTACTATTTCAAATCTTCCGGGAACTTGAACTTTGCTTATTGATTTTATCGCTTTTTTTATATCCAATTTATATTCGCAAACATAAGCTAAAACCGAAAGAGAATTTAATATATTGAATTCTCCAAGCATTGATAATTTTACTTTAGAAATAAATTTTCCTTTTGCATAAAAATCGTATTCCGTAGATTTTAAATAATTTGAATTTAAATTTGAATTTAAAGACGAAATTTTTGCATAATAATCGGCTTTTTCGTTTAAACCGTAAGTTATCATTTTTATATTTAAATTTTTTATATGATTTGAAATTTTATTAAAATAATCAGAGTCAATATTTACTATCGCTAGTTTTTTCTTTTTTGAACTTTCTTTTAATAAATCGAAAAGTTTTAATTTAGCTTTTAAATAATTTTTCATGCTCTTATGATAATCCAAATGGTCTTCCGTTATATTTGTAAATATAGCCGTATCGAAATTTAAATAATCGCATCTCTCCATTGCAAGCGCTTGCGAAGAGGCTTCCATAACTATATGCGAAACATTTTTTTTAATAGATTTGCCAAATATATTTTCTAAATCTATTGATTCTGGAGTTGTAAGATTGGTTTTTATCTCGCTTTTTCCTATCATATTTTTTATAGTTCCGATTAAAGCGATTTTATTTTTATTATTATCTTTAT
>CAZRYV010000212.1:0-1119 GCA_964604385.1 uncultured Brachyspira sp. | reverse complement strand
TTTTTATTATTATCTTTATATTTATTATTTTTATCTTTTTCCAAAACCGATTTTAATAAATAAGTTGTTGTAGTTTTTCCGTTAGTTCCCGTTATAGCTATGGTATTGATTTTTTTTGTAGGTTCGTTAAACAGTTTTGCCGACATATAGGCTAAAATTTCTCTTGTATTTTTTGCGGATACAAAAAACACTTTATCGTATTTATTTTTAAGTTCTTTTATTTTTTTCTTTGTTTTCTTATCGGCGGAATAATCGTATATTATAATTTTTGCCTTATTTTCTATTGCGTTTTCAATATATTTATGTCCATCGTCTTTAATGCCTTTTATAGCGACAAATAAATAATATTTTTTTACTAATTTTGAATTATAAGATATGTTTTTAATTTTTGTATTTAAGCAGTCTTTGGTTATAATCTCCGAATTAAAATTATTATAACCTTTGATTAGTTCTTTAAAATATTTCATGTTAATTAGATTTTATTTTTAAGTAAATTATATCGTTATCGCTTGCTGCGGAATTAAATCCGTTTATTATAGCAGTTTCAATAAATCTATTTGGAGACGATAATTTGACTTCTTCTACATTCAATACTTTAACTTCTTTTTCTAGTTTTTCTATTTCTTTATCCAATCTCGAAAGTTCCATTAAAATTTCGTCCGATTTCATATTTCTTATAAATGTGAATACGCTTATAACTATCACGAATAATATTATAACTATAAAAAACGAACCTATAGAATAAGTTTTCAATTCTTTTTGTCCGCTATTCTTATTCTTTATCTTTTTTATTTCTTTTAATCTTTTACTCATTTTTACCTCAATATCTATTTTTTTATTTTTACAATTTCCACAATAACTTTATAACAATTGCACCGCTCTCATTTTTGCACTTCTGCTTGCGGGATTTAATTTTATCTCTTCGTTTGTCGGAGTTAAAACTTTGGAATTTAAAAGCTTAAATATCCCTTCTTTATTTTTAGTTTTTTCATTGTCTTTAAAAAATCTTTTTATTATTCTGTCTTCCAAAGAATGATAACTTATTACGACTATAACTCCGTATTTTTTTAAAATATTTTTTATATTTTCTATTGATTTTTTTAATATATTAAGTTCGTC
>CAZRYV010000211.1:0-3795 GCA_964604385.1 uncultured Brachyspira sp. | reverse complement strand
TACTACTTACAACGCCACGCTTAATATTGTCGATACAAAGGAAGACACTGATTTTACCGATGATTTTTTAAAAAGTTTTCAAAAGACAAGAGAAGAATTAATCAAGGAAGAAAAACCACAAAATATTATTTTGACTATAACGAAAAATGCAGCGGGAAATAATATCGTAACCATTTCAAAACCATCCCCTGCACCCGGAGAAGAACCATATTTAAAAGATGCCGAATTGAAAATAAATAATAGTAGCGGTAAATATAATGCAGGCGAAGAAAAAAAATCTGTTAATAGTGGCACTGAAATATATTATATAGAATTTGATACAACTACATCTGAAATTAAATGTGTAATGGCACAAAAATTTGATTTTGGAGATACTGGTTGTAAATATACTTATACAGGCACTTTAACTAAAAAAAATTAATTAAGTTCATTTGAAACTTCTAAAAATTTTGAAAGGCATCGTATTTAATGCGATGTCTTTTTTATTAAATTATTGAAATACTTGACAAATATAAAAAACATATTATGTTTATAAACTTAATATTTTAATTTTTAATTTTATATTTGGTTGAAAATATTATTATGAAATACGGTTTAAATTATTCAAAAAATAAGATATTTGGAAATTGGGATTTCTATAAATTATGCATATCTATAGCCGTTCCCGTTATGGCTCAACAATTAATAATGGGTATGGTTTCGCTTATAGATAATTTTATGGTAGCGGGACTCGGCGATATAAAGATGGCGTCGGTTAATGTGGCAAATCAATTAAATTTTATATATTTGGTTTTAATTTATACATTTTATGGCGCGGGCGGAATCTATATGGCTCAAAATAACGGAGCTAATAATAGCGAAGGTATGCAACAGGCTTTTAGATTCAAAGTTATACTTCCGCTTATTATTTCGATTGTATATATGATTTTAATGCTTATAAATCCCGAAATTTTTATGCGATTATTAACTCAAGGAAATCATGCTCAAAAAGAGATATTGGAATCAAGCTCAAAATATATGCATATAATAGCGTTTACATTTATACCGATATCGATATCGGGAGCTATAGGAAGTTCGTATAGAGAGATAGGAAAGCCTCATATTCCTTTGATAATATCGGTTATAGCCACAGCTTGCAATACATTGGGAAATTGGATATTAATATACGGAAATTTTGGCGCTCCGAGACTTGAAGAAACGGGAGCGGCGATTGCGACTTTAATAGCTAGAATAATAGAAATGTCTCTTTTTATAATTTATATAAAATTACATAAAGAAAAATTCTATGTCAGAACGAGAGAAATATTAAAAGTAAAAATAAGCGTTTTCTTGTCTATGCTTAATAAATCGAGTCTAATATTTTTAAGTGAAATTAGTTGGGGATTAAGCGAAATGTTTATGACAGCGCTTTATAATAGCAGAGGCGGAGCGGAAACTGTGGCGGGAATGGCGTCAGGTTTTACGATAGCGAATATATTTTATTTGGTATTTCAAGGCGTTCATGTGGCTACTATGGTTATAGTCGGAGGTTCTTTGGGACGAGGGGAGCTTGAAGAGGCTAAAAGTAAGGCTAAATGGATAATGAACGGTTCTATAATAGCGGGTTTAATAGTTGGTTTAATAGAAATGTCTTCAATTTTTTCAATTCCTTTTATATTTTCAAAACTTACAGTTGACGCTCAAGCGATTACGAGAAATTTGGTAATATTGGTGGCATGTTATATGCCAATATGGACTTATATAAACTCTCAATTTGCGGTGGCAAGAGCGGGAGGAGACACTTTATTTGGTTTTATGGCGGATGTTCCGACTTCGTTATTATTATTCGCTCCTGTTGCTTTGATTTTGGCAAAATTTACTTCGGTTGGTCCCGTTGGAATGTTCGGCATAGCAAAATTAACCGACTTCGTAAAGATAACCGTAGCCGTTATAATGCTTAAAAAAGAAAGATGGGTAAAAAAATTAACGGAATAATTTTAATAAACGAATTTTAACGATGTAAATACTTAATAAATAAATTCCGATTATTATAAATAGGATTTTATTGTTTTTTATTGTGTTTAGATATTTAATAATAGTTAATATATAATTAAGTAAGATTTAATTTTATACGGATTAATATGGTTAGAAATTTCTTTCATATATTTTTTGAACTTGGCATTCCGACTATAGGAACTTTTACAGGATTGATTGGTATAATACTTTATTCGTATATTTATTTAAAATTATATGAAGAAAATCAATTAATAACTTTATCGATAGGAATTTTGGCATTTATATTTTCTTCTTTGGAATTTGTAAATATTATAATATCTCTTTCAAGTTATGATAATCAAGTAGCGTTTTATTTATATAGAGCGGAACAGATAGCTTTATCTTTAACGATTTTTCCTTGGATGATTTATGTAAAAAATAATTTGGAATTAAATAAAAATTATCATCGAGCTTTGGAATTTCTTTATAGTTTGGCGATATTTTTAATAGCGATAATCATATTTATAGGAATAATTTATTCTCAATCTTTTATTTCAAGAACGGAAATGATAACGACTTTAAACGAAACTATGCAAGGCAGTATAAAAATCAGGGGAAAAATAGGACCTTTATATGTGTTTAGAGATTTTGTGGTTTCGTCATATATGCTTTTGGTAATAAGCGCTTTTATATATGAAATAATAGTTAATAAAAATTATACAAAAAATATTCAGTATTTGGTTTTAACATCGATAATAGCGATATTTTTCTTCGACGACTTTAACGGAATATCGGTATATCATGAGAGGGGAGATTTTTTAATATTGAGCGATATTCCTTTTTCGAGAATCACTTTGGCTTATGTAGTTTATAATATTGTTATTATACATTCTTCGGTAAATCAATTTATTTCTTCGGTTTTCCATAGAAAAACTAAACAAAGTTATAATTTTGAAGAGATTAAAGCGCAGGATACGGTTATAATCAATACGGCGACTAACACTTCAAAAAAGATGCTCGAGTTCAAAAACGATTTTCAAAGAGCTGTAAAAGAATTGACGGAAGATGTTTCAAATTCTCATTCTTCGGTTAATAATTTAAAATCGGATATAGCGAAAACCATCGATTCTATAAACGAATTTATTACTATAGAAAACTTTCAGGTAAACGATGCCAACTCAAATATAGAAAGGATTAACGAACTTATAGAAACCTATCCGAAATTAAAAGACGCTTCTACATCTCAAAAAAAGATGCTTGAGAGTTTAAATTCAAGTTTAGAAAAATCTATCGGACAGATATACAATCTTCAAGAGGAAAGCGTGAATTTGCTCGGTAAATTTAATTCTTTTCAAAAAAACGCCGACAAAGAAAAATTCAATATAGAAAGCGAACTTGATAAAACTTCCGAATTAAGCCATTTAAATACTCAAATAAATAAAATCATAACTTTTATGAGGAATATGTCTGACAAGGCGAAAACTTTGGCAATCAATTCAGGAATACAGGCTTCAAAATCCGGCGATTATTTGAATAACTTTGTGATAATTTCAAAAGAAATTTCCGAACTTGTAAGCGAGGCTCTTTTTGTATCAGAAAGAATGCAAAAATTACTTTATCAAATAGAAGATATTTTCAAAAAATTTAATTACGCTAAAGTTAATATAACCGGAAACGCCGCCGAATTGACTAAAGAAATATATTCTTATTATGACAGACTTATTCAGTTTAATAAAACTATGGAACGACAAAACGATTTTAATAGGAATATAGTAAAAAATATAGACAAAATGTTTAGTTCGGCTTCAGATATAAATAATA
>CAZRYV010000210.1:0-3797 GCA_964604385.1 uncultured Brachyspira sp. | reverse complement strand
CAATGGGCTTCCCGAACGGGACGCCTTTGGCGAACCCCTTGTGTGCTTTTTTCTAGTGTTAACGCAAGGGGCTGAAGCCCCTTGTTGTCAAATTCACTAAATAAAAACTGCTCGATTTTTTCAAACAATTTATTATCGTATTGTAATTTATTTATCGGATTGTGTGATTTAAATTTTAATAGAATTATAAATTTTTTTATAAAAAATATATAAAAAATATAGAATTAGTATATTGACAAATAAAACCTTTTAAGTAAAATAAATAGAAAATAAAATATAAAATTCTTTTAATTTTAATAAGAAGATTTTATAATGGAATAAATTATATGCAAGAGATAATATTTTATAATTCATTGACTAGAGAAAAAGAGGCATTTAAACCTATAAACGGCAAAAAAGTTGCTATGTATTCCTGCGGACCAACAGTTTATAATTACGCTCATATAGGAAATTTCAGAGCTTATATTTTCAGCGATTTGGTTAGAAGAGTATTGGAAGATTTTGGTTATGAAGTAAAACTAGCTATGAATTTAACCGATGTTGATGATAAAACTATAAAAAACTCGAAAGAAAATAATATTTCATTAAACGAATATACAAAGAAATATAAAGATGCGTTTTTCGAAGATATAAAAACTCTAAAAATAAAACCTGCAAATTTTTATCCTTCCGCCACCGAACATATAAAGGAAATGATAGATATTATAGAATTATTAAAAAATAACGGACATACTTACGAAGCGGACGGTTCAACCTATTTTAAAATTGACACTTTTAATAAATACGGAGAGCTTGCAAATTTAGATAAACAGAAATTACTCGAAGGAGCTTCAGGGAGAGTTTCAAGCGACGAATACGACAAAGAAAATGCAAGCGATTTTGTTTTGTGGAAATCGTATACAGAAGAAGACGGAGATGTTTATTGGGATTCTCCTTTCGGCAAGGGAAGACCCGGATGGCATATAGAATGTTCCGCTATGAGCAGTAAATATTTGGGCAGGCATTTCGATATACATACGGGAGGAATAGACAATAAATTTCCGCATCATGAAAATGAAATAGCGCAAAATGAAGCAGCTTTCAAAGAAAAATTTGTTAATTATTGGCTTCATTGCGAACATCTAATAGTAGACGGAGAGAAAATGTCGAAATCTAAAGGAAATTTCTACACTTTAAGGGATTTGCTTGACAGAGGTTTATCTCCCGAAGCTATAAGATATTCCCTTATGAGCGCTCATTATAGAAAACGGTTAAACTTTACAATCGAAGGAATAAATCAATCTCAAAGCGCCATCGACAGAGTCAACGATTTAATTTTTAGACTAAAAGACATTAATAAAGATATTAACAAAAATAATTCAAACGAAGACGAAATAAATAAAAATGTAATAAATGAAAATATAATAAAAGAAATCGAAGAAGCGAATGAAAAATTTTCGGATTCCATATATAACGATTTAAATATATCAGAAGCTCTTGGAATATTCTTTACTTTGATAAAAAATATAAACGCTTCTTTTAATTCTATAAACGCCGAAGCTAGAGATAAAACGATTAAATTTATAGAGAGAGTCAACGGTATAATAAACTGTTTTAATATGTCGGGAGAAAAAGAAATTTCGGATACGGACGAAGAGACTATTAATAAACTAAACAAACTTATAGAAGAAAAAATAAAAGAAAGAAGCGAGGCAAAAAGAGAAAAAAACTACGCTAAAGCGGACGAGATTAGAAACGAACTTTTATCTATGGGAATAGAAATAATGGACACTCCTCAAGGGGTAAAATGGAAAAGGAAATAAAATAAATAAATAATGGATTTGATAAAAAGAAGTTTTCAGCATATACAGGGAATAGGACCTAAAAAAGAAAAATTGTTATGGGACGAGGGCATAGTCGATTGGCAGGACGCTATCGACAATATAGATTATTACGCTATGCCAAAAAGTATAAAAGAGGCTTTGAAAAAAGAATTGCCTAAATCGATATATAATTACAATTCTAAAAATTATAATTATTTTATAAAAAAATTTCCAAATCACATACTTTATAGATTATATCCAATGCTCGCAAATAAAACGGTATTTTTGGATATAGAAACTACGGGAATAAAACCTTCAGCCGCGCATATTACAGTCATAGGTTGTTATGACGGAAAAGAAATAAAAGTTTTTGTTCATGGCATAAACGAAAAAGAATTTTTAGATTATATAAAAGGTTATTCGATAATCGTCACTTTTAACGGCTCCTGTTTCGATGTTCCTTTTTTGGAAAGATATTTTGAAACCGATATAAAATGCGCTCAAATAGATTTGCGTTTTTTACTTAAAGATTTAGGTTATAGCGGAGGATTAAAAAAAATAGAACAGGATGTTGGACTTTATAGAGGAGACGATATGGAAGGAGTAAATGGCTATACGGCGGTTTTGCTTTGGAATTATTATAAAGAAACAAACGACAAGAGAGCCATTGATTCTTTAATTCATTATAATCTGCTCGACACAATAAATTTGGAACATCTTTTATGTCTAGCTTATAACAAATACGCCGATATGTATAAAACCAAACTTTTGGAATACAGAAAATTGCCCGTTATAGAAAAATATAAACCGAATAAAAAGCTTATAGATTATTTGCATAAAAATCCTTATAAATACGCCCCAAAAAGCGTAAGTTAATAAGCTTGGTCTAATATATTTATTATAGATTCTTTATTCATAGCTCTTGGAAGTTTGTCCATACCGCTATAAGTTAAGGCGAGTTCTGCCACTTTGTTAAATTTGTTTCTGTCTATATTTATTTCGTTTAATCTCATAGGCAAATTTATATCATGCTGTATTTTCTTTATATATTGTCCCGCTTGCGTTCCTATTTCTATCGGAGACATTTCTTTATCAATACCTTCTATAAAATCTGCCAATATATTATATTTCTTTGGAGCAGACGCCATATAATATTCCATAACAAACGGAAGCATTATCGAACATACTATAGATTTATTTACCGAGTAAACGCTATTCATCGCTATCGACAAAGCCCTAATCGCTCCCAAATTTCCGTTGCATGCCGAAATCGCCAATGCCATATTCGATATAGCCATAGAATTTATGCTGTCTGCGTTGGAATTGTCTATTATTAATTTATTTACTCCGTCTATACTAGTCTCCATAGCGTATTTTATCAAAGGTTCGTTTATAATATTTAAAGCATTGCTCATATATATATCGAACGACAATGCGAAAACTGAAAGAGCGCTGCTTATGGAATATTTTACAGGAACCGTTTCGTAAAGAGTCGGGTCTATAATACAATCTTTAACATATATATTCGAATCGGAACATTCTTTATAAACTTCGTCATATTTATCATATAAATACATTCCTAAAGTCATTTCCGACAAAGAACCTAATATCGTAGGAACGGATATTATAGGCATAGGTTTATGATATACGGGCTGTCCGTTTATATAATCGGAAGATTCTCCGCTGTTTGTCACCACTACCGAAGCGCCTTTAGCCGCATTCTGAACCTTAAAACCGCCTACCGCTACTATACAATCCGCTTTGCTGTATCTTACTAAATTCGCTATTATATCCGCCGCATCGCTCGAATTTGTGGAAGTTACTTCGGAGTAAACCATAGCGTTAATAAAATTTTCGTTTAATTTATTTACTATTTTGTCTATCAATCCAATTTGATTAAAAGAATTTCCGTCCGTGACTATTACGGTTCTGCCTCCGTTTTTTTTTATATTGTCATGTAACCTATTTAATTGGTACGGATTATATTAAAAAGAG
>CAZRYV010000209.1:0-3820 GCA_964604385.1 uncultured Brachyspira sp. | reverse complement strand
GGTTAGATTAAAAATCAAATTCCAAAGGATTTAGTCCCGTTCTTTCATCATTATTCATTAAGTCTATTTTTTTAATATCTTCAACATCCAATTTAAAATCAAACACATTTATATTTTCTTCTATTCTTTCTTTTTTTACCGATTTTGGAATTACAGCTACTTCATTTTCTATATCCCATCTTAATATTATTTGAGCTGCCGTTTTATTATATTTTTTGGCTATGTCTTTTAAAATTTCGTTTTGTATAAATTTTCCTCTTCCAAGCGGCGACCAAGCTTCGACAAAAATATTACGACTTTTACAAAAATCTACAAGTTCATTTCTGTTTAAATTAGGATGCCTTTCTATCTGATTGATTACGGGAGCGACTTTGCAATTTTCCAATATATCTTTTAAATGTTTTATTTCAAAATTGCTTAATCCGATTGCTCTCGCTTTTTTATTTTTGTATATATCTTCCAAAGCTCTCCAAGTGTCTAAATATCTTTCTTTTTTCTGTCCGGGCCAATGAATTAAAAGCAAATCTATATAATCCGTATTCAATTTTTTAAGACTCTCTTCAAAAGATTCTGTGGCGGATTTATAACCTTGATTGGTATTCCATATTTTAGTAGTTATAAATACTTCTTCTCTTTTAAAAGCGGAATTTTTTATAGCCTCTCCAAGTTCTTTTTCATTATCGTAGAATTGAGCGGTATCAAATTTTCTATATCCATATTCCAAAGCCCATTTTACAGCGTTATAGAGTTCTTTTTTGTCGGTTATTTTATATACTCCCAAACCCAAAATTGGCATCTCCACGCCGTTATTTAATTTTACATATATCATTTTACAACCCCTTTTTTATTCTATATTATTTTTATATTATTATACAATATTTTTTTTGAAAATTAAAATATAAATTTTATATAAAAAGTTCCCCCGCATAAGCGGGGGACTTTTGGGAGGTAATGAATGAATATATCATAATGTATTCTAGTATATTTTAAAAATATGTCAATAGTTTAACGATAAAAAATTTACAATTTTTTTTAAATTATTACTTATGGTTTTAAATATTAATTTAATGCATATTTTGACAAATTTATCTTATAGAAAAATTAAATTCTGTATACTATAAAGTGTAATTATAATTCTTTTGCTCTCAAACAAGCAACATAGTGTTTATTATCAACTTCTTCTAATTTAATATTTTCATTTAGACAATATTCTTTTGCGTAAACACATCTATTATAAAATCTGCATCCCTTTTTTGGGTTAATTGGAGAAGAAATCTCTCCTTTTAATAAAATATTCTTTTTAATTTTATCTCTATTTTCAAAATTTATAGAAGGTATCGCAGAAAGTACAGCTTTTGTATAAGGATGCATAGGACATTCAAATAAAGATTTTTTATCGCAGCTTTCTATTATTTCTCCTAAATACATTACAGATATATTGTTTGATATATGTTTTACTACAGATAAATCATGCGAGATAAACATATATGTAAGCCTTAACGATTTTTGCAAATCCATAAGTAAATTAATTATTTGAGCCTGTATAGAAACATCTAATGCGCTAACAGGTTCATCGCAAACTATAAACTTCGGATTTATTGAAAGCGCTCTAGCTATTACTATTCTCTGTCTTCTTCCGCCGTCAAATTCATGCGGATACATATTATAACATCTTTTGCTTAAACCCACTATATCCATCAATTCTTCGACTCGTAATTTTTTATCTCTAGGATTATCGTATATATTAAAAAAATTAAGGGGCTCAGAAATAATTTCTGATACGGTATATCTAGGATTTAAAGAAGAATAAGGATCTTGAAATATTATTTGCATATATCTCCTCATCTTTCTCATATCATTATCACTTAATTTAGTAATGTCCATACCGTCATAATATATACTTCCACTATCCGGCTCTTGAAGTTTCAAAATAACTCTTCCTAAAGTGCTTTTACCACATCCCGATTCTCCAACAATACCAAGTGTTTCTCCTTCATTTATGCAAATATTTATATTATCTACGGCATGTAATTTACCACTTGGGGTATCAAAATATTTATATAAACCTTTTGTTTGGATAAACATTATATTTATTCTCCGTCATTAAATGAAAAATGGCATCTATATCCATGATTAACCCCAGTAAATTCCGGCTTTTTACTAATACATATATCATTTTTATATCTGCATCTTGGATGAAAATAGCATCCACTTGGTAAATTTGCAGGATTAATCATATCACCTTCTATAGGAGTAAGTCTATCATTATTAATATCCAATCTCGGTATAGAATTAAATAGTCCTTTAGTATATGGATGTTTAGTATTTAGATAAACTTCTTTAACATATCCGCTTTCAACTATCTCGCCAGCATAAACTATAAATATTCTATCACAAACTTCTGCAACTATTCCTAAATCATGAGTTATAAGAATGAGAGACATATTAAATTTTTCTTTAAGATTATTTATTATATCTAAAACTTGAGCCTGTATAGTAACATCCAATGCTGTAGTCGGTTCGTCTGCTATTAAAATTTTTGGTTTTAATAAAAGTGACATAGCTATAACAACCCTTTGCTTCATCCCACCAGAAAATTGATGCGGGTATTCCTTTAATCTATCTTTTTGAACGCCTACCAATTCAAGCAATTCTGTGATTGTTTCTATTTTTTCACTTTTATTCATATTTTTTTCATGGCTATCTAAAACTTCCATTAATTGTTTTTCAATTGTCATTGTAGGATTTAAAGCTGTCATAGGGTCTTGAAATATCATCGATATGCCTTTGCCTCTTATATTTTTATACTCCTTTTCACTACTGTTTATTATATTTTTCCCTTCATAACAGATTTCGCCATTTACTATAATACCCGGTGGATATGGTATAAGCCCCATTATAGATAAAGCCATAGTTGTTTTTCCAGCTCCAGTTTCCCCTACTATTCCTATACTTTCTCCTTTTTTTAACGAAATATTTATACCATTAACAGCTTTAACCGTTTCGTCTTCTTTAATATAATGAACATGTAAATTTTTTATATTTAGTAAATCATTTTCCAACATAGTTATTTATACCTTAATTATTTCATTTTAGGGTCTAAAGCATCTCTTAAACCGTCTCCCAAAAAATTAAAAGCTAACACCATTAATATAATTGAAAGTCCGGGAAATATAGCTATATAAGGATTTGTTTCAAGATAAACGCTTCCAGTTTTTAATATATTTCCCCATTCAGGTATATGAGGTTCTATACCTAAACCTAAAAAACTTAAACTACTCGTAGATAAAACTGCAGAGCCTATATCTAATGACATTCTAACTATTACAGGAGATAAAACATTGGGAATAATATGTTTATAAATAATGATAAAATTATTAGCTCCCAAAGCTTTAGCCGCTTCAACAAATTCCATATTCGACACTGAAATTACACTTGCTCTCACTGTTCTAGCATACCTTGGAATTGCGCTAATACTTAAAGCTATTATTAATACAAAAACATTGGCGCCAAAAACTGATATAATTGCAATTGCAAGCAATATACTTGGAACAGAATATAATACATCCAAAATTCTCATTATTATATTATCAACATTTTTTTTATAATACCCCGATAAAGCTCCTAAAACTCCTCCAATAATAATCGGTATTAAAGTTGATACAACTCCTATTATTAGTGAAATTCTAGCTCCGATAACTATTCTACTAAAAACATCCCTACCGTAATTATCTGTTCCAAAAGGATATAATAATGAAGGATGATTAAGTAAGGCAAAGTAATTATTTTCTATGGCATAGGAATAATTAAATGTAAATAT
>CAZRYV010000208.1:1233-3822 GCA_964604385.1 uncultured Brachyspira sp. | reverse complement strand
TCTACCGCTTGAAATTCTGTCGGATAATGTTGTCCTAAAGCGCTTTCCGTTTTGGTAATTTTACCGTAAGCAAAAACAAATTTTGAATAAGTGTCTACGGCAATCAAATAATTATTAAGCGGAACTATTACGGCTTTTCCTTGAAGCCTATAGAAAATAAATCTTTTCATTCTGTCGGATTTATTATAAGAAGAATTATATAAAACGAGCGGATTTATACCTTCATACTTATAGAAATTTGCGGGACTTATATTAAAACCTTGAGCTTTATTCCCATCTCCGCTTCCGTCATATTTGTAGCCTTTATAATTAATGTCTTCCGTTTCCCAAGTTCTTTGATAATCCAAAAAGAATTTATAAATTGGAACATTTTGACTATCGAAACTCGCTCCAAAGAAATAATTTTTTATTAAACTTCCGTCAAATTTATAATTTTGATTATTCCATTCTCCTTTTATAAAAGGGTCTTTATTTGGGTCGACTTTATCCGTTCCGTCTTCTATATCTCCCGATGGTTGATTTTCCGTAGTCGTATGATTTTCATTTTTGTAATAATAATAATTCTTTTTTGTAGGATTAACCAAATTACCGCAAGAGATAAAAAACAATATTAAAATAAATATAATTTTGTAATATTTTTTCATGAAAATTTTTACCTTAAAATATTTTTCTGTTTTTTATTTTTTAATTATTTTTTAAATTAATTTTATAGACTAATTTATTATAGATTAATAAATCGTTTCGAGTATAAAATAAGAATCAGTTTTAATGTAAAATCTATATAAACTATATTTAAATATTTCTAAATCTATTTAATCAAAAAAATAAAAATTCTTAATTTCTTTATTTAACTTCCTTAAATTCCAAAGTGTAGAATATATCTACAGTTTCATATTCGCCCCAATTTCCGAGCCAAGTATATTTAATGCCAAAATCTTTCTTCTCGCCCCGTTTGAGAGTAAAATCGTTTGAAGGAACGAGAGCCATTTGACAAAAGATATTTCCGCCTTTACTATACACAACAAAAGCGTCTTTAGAAGAATCGTATTTTAATTTTACTATATGATTTTCTTTAGTCGCCTTTACTCCGCTTCCATGACTGCCAAGATTATTTTCATCGATATAATCTAAAAGCAAATTATACTGTCTTAAAGAAGAAGCCAACTCTATATAAATTTCTTTGTCTTTAATATTTTCAACTTCCAATTTATATGAATTCTCGCCCGAAAACTGTTTTGTTTCGCCAACTTTTAATTTTAATCTATCTCCGCCTATCATTCCAAGTATTTTGATTCCGACTCCGTTTTCGTATAGATTTTCCAAATTTACAAGTTCCGTAGGAATTTCCGCATCGTAAACCGTAGCTCCTATTCCGTAGGTAAAAAATCCCCAATCTTTTCTGCTATAAGTATAAGGAGGCCACATAGTCTTTATTGAACCGATATAACCCCAACCTTCTCCGCTTCTTGAGGAAGTATTTTTTATATATTTTGCCGTAACCTTTATCTCTTCTTTAGTCGTAGTCGTATTTTCTTCTCCTCCAATAATACCACCGGGAGCGTTTCCGCCTGCAATATTAGTTTTTACAGGTATATAAGGAGAGCGTCCGGGTTTTCCGTAAGTCGCTATAGGTCTGCTCGTATCGTAATAATTTCCTCCGTCTATTCTCGGTCCATATCTCTTTTTATTTCCTATAGAATCCAAACACCATTGATATATTTCAATTTCCCCATTTTCTTTAACTATGCCAATCGGGTCGTATTCGTAGAAATATGAAGCGCCGTTTACTTTAAAACTCGCCTGATTTTCCGAATCATAGTCCGTTTCCCAGCCCAATTCTACGCTTCCCCATTTAACAGGAGCTTTCGGAGTGCCAGCCATATATAATTTCCATTGAACGGGAACTGCAAATGCAAATACCAATTTTGAATAAGTGTCTATTGCAACCAAATAATTATCCGTATCAACCATTCCCAAAGCTTTTCCCGTAAATCTATAAAAGTAGAATCTCTTTATTCTGTTTGTAGTATTATATTTACTCGTGGCGGTAAAAAGCGGATTTTTACTTTTATAAAGATAATATTTAACCGACTGAATCGACTGTCCCGCTCCCGTAGTATTTTCTCCGTTATAGGAATATTCATTTTTTGTAGGATTAGAAGATTGCCAACTTCCTTTAACCAATCTATAAGTCGGTCTATTATCCGAGCTAAAAGAAGCCTTTATTACATAATCATCAAAATTCATATTGAATCTATAATTAGGGTCGTTCCACTCTCCGTTTACGAAAGGGTCTAAATATACTGCGGTAGACGAATTTCCGTTTGTGTCTATAACGGTATCTCCCCAAATTGGAATATCCGAATATCCGTCCCAAATAGGAATTTCCTCAACTTCGCCCATATCAAAATCACCCGGGTCAAAATCTCCCGGATTAGAACTGTCTCCAATATCTCCCGTATCTGCTAAAGTTTTATTGTAATAAAATTTCGGATTAAAACGGCTCTTGCAGGAATTTACAATCATAAAAGCCATTATAAATAATATCAGTAAATATATTCTATTTATTTTCATTATTTCTCCTTTTCT
>CAZRYV010000208.1:0-1133 GCA_964604385.1 uncultured Brachyspira sp. | reverse complement strand
TCTCCTCCAAACCATCTTTCTGTCCCAAACAAATAACCCAATTCGGCTTCACCGTCCATAACAAAACCCATAGAGCCTTTCATAAAAGAAGCGCTGAGTTTATTTAAATCCGCTTGACTTATTGACGGCATCGTTAAACTTTCGCTAAAATTTGCCTTCAAACCCCAAATAAAACCTTCATCAAAGCAATATAGATTTAACGAGGCAATCGTAAAAACTATAATCGCTAAAATTTTTTTTCTCATAAAAACAACCTTTTTAAATAATTTTATAATAATCAATTATAGTTAAATAATACTATATAATATTCGTATAAGTCAATAGGAATAATACAAATTTTTTATCAAATTCTGTCAAATTCGGAACAAAAATAATTTTTTCATATTTAGTATAATACATTTACTACAATTTTTTAGACATTTTTTATTTTTTGTAGTTTGATTTATAGACACTTTTTAATTTTTGTAGGATTATTAATATACAGATTAAAATTTTTGTCGATTTATAAAAAATTTATAAAATTTATATCAGAAAATTTTAGGCTTATAAAGATAAAAAATTCTGTTTAACCATTATTATAAAATAAAATTAAGGATAAATTTTTATGAATTATAATTATAATGATTTTAATAATCTTAATAATTTTGAAAATAGTTTAACCGATACCGAAAATGAAATCGGAAAAGAAAAAGAAATTATAAGTTTTATTCTTTCAAATGGAATCTCTGCCGAAAAATCAAAACTAATTACCGAAAAGCTTTATTATAAATTTTATAATTTGTATAATATAGTCAACGCTTCTCAAAAAGAACTTGTAAAAATAAAAGGACTCGGAAACAAAAGAGCGGAACTTTTAAAAAGTTTGCCTAAAATTTTAGAATATTATTTATTAAGCGGTTTAAAATTACCGTCTGCGCATTTTAAGAAAAAAGATTTAACAGATTATTTGATAATAAAATTGGGAAAATTAAAATTTGAAACTTTTTCAATAATATGTTTGGATATAAATAAAAGATTCATTACTATGGAGCAGATTTTTAGAGGAACTATAGATTCGGCTACGATTTATCCTAGAGATTTGGTGGAAAAATCTTTGTCGGCGGGTGCAAGTTTTGTAATTATCGCTCATAATC
>CAZRYV010000207.1:0-3826 GCA_964604385.1 uncultured Brachyspira sp. | reverse complement strand
AAATAAAAAAGAGCTATTATAATTTATAACAACTCTTTAATTTTATTCAATATCTTTATTAAATTTTTATCAATCAATATCTAGTTTCATAAGGCAGAAGCGCTATATTTCTCGCTCTCTTTACAGCCTTCGTCACCATTCTTTGATGTTTTGCGCATGTTCCGTTTAATCGTTTTGGAACTATTTTACCGCTTTCTTTAACATATCTTTTTAAAAGTTTTATATCTTTATAATCCAAAATATCTATATCGTTTTTACAAAAAAAGCACACTTTCTTTTTGAAATATCTTCTTCTTGGATTATTCATAGGATTGCCGTCTTTATCGCCCGAATCCCTATTGAAATAATGTCTTCTTTCGCCTCTATATCTATTTTCTTCTCCGCTGTTTTCTAAATTATTCTCAAAATTACTTTCCAAATTATTTGAAAACATATTTTCCGTATCTTTAGTATCGTTTTCTAAATTGTTTTCTCTATTTTCATTTTCTAAATCCATAAGTTATTCTCCTAAATTATTTATTATAAAAAATTAAATCAATCAACCTATCAAAAAGGCACTTCGTCATCGTCTGAAAATCCTCCCAAATCGGCGCCGACTCCCACAGAAGCGGTTGGAGTATAAACTGTGTCCATATTATTAACGCCTCCGCTTGCAGAACCAAGCATTTGCATAGATTGCATTATTATTCGCACTTTAGACCTTGCGGTATTCGTATCCTTATCTTGCCATCTATCCTGCCTCAAAGTTCCCGTTATCGCTATTTGTTTTCCTTTGGTAAGATATTTTGAAACGGTTTCCGCTATTTTTCCATAAGCTACCACATCGAAATAATTTACCTCATTAGAACTTTTATTACTCATATAATAATTATTCGCTATTGAAAATTCAACGACAGCCATTCCGCTTGGCAGATATTTTGACTCGGGATCTTTGGTAAGTCTCCCTATCAACATTACATTATTTAAATCTGAAGCCATAAGGTTCTTCTTCCTCGTTGTTATATTCTCTATTTCGTTCTCTCATTTCCGCTCTTCTTCTTTTTCTATCCGCTTTTTTACCTTCTTTTTTATCAATTATCTCGTCCAATCGAACTATTATAAATCTTAATATGCTAAGTTCATAACGCAATTCTTTTTCAATATCGGCTAAATTTTTGCCGTCGCATTTGAAATGATAAAAATAATATTTTCCCTGATTCACTTTACGAATCGGATAGCTTAAAGTATAAATGCCATAATCGGTTTCGTCAAATATTTCGGCATTATAATTTTGAAGAATTGATTTGACATGTTCTTTTGCTTTTTGATGCAGAGAATCGTTTATCTCCGTCACAAATAGAATCTCATACTCTCTCATTTTTTAACTCCTTGGATAAAGCCTATTTAATTTTAATTAATAATCTATTTGTTAATAATTTATTAAATAAGCGAAGTATTTTTTATTTTTAATATTATATATTTTTTAAGTAAAAAGTCAAGATTAATATCTTCTTCTATTATTATTAAAATTATCCCGTCTGTTTTTTCGCTCTCTTCTGTTTCCGCTTTGTTCTTCGGTATAATCGCTCGGTTTTTCAAGCAAAGCCTTTCTACTTAAAGAATATTTTCCGCCTCTATTGTCTATAATCTTAACTTTAACTTCGTCTCCTATTTTAAGAATCTCTTCCACATTCATAACTCTTCTATAAGCCAATTCCGATATATGGCAGAGTCCTTCCACTCCGGGCAATATTTCTACAAAAGCTCCAAATTCCTTGATATCTTTAACGACTCCGTCATATACCTCGCCGACTTCGGGGTCTTTAACATAAGAATTAATTAACTCTATAGTTTTTTCCAAAGTAGGACCATCTGGAGCGAATATGTTTACAGTTCCGTTATCTTGTATTTCAATATCGCTTCCTGTTTCGTCAATTATAGTTTTGATATTTTTTCCGCCTGGACCTATTAAAATTCTTATTTTTTCCGTATTAATTTCCATCATTTTAAATTTAGGCGCAAAATCGGATATTTCGGCAGGATTGGATATCGTGGCGTCTATTTTATCCAAAATAAAGAATCTAGCCTTTTTAGCCTGTTCCAAAGCCTCTTTTAATATTTGAGTGGAAATTCCCGTAAGTTTTATATCAAGCTGAAAAGCTGTTATTCCTTTGCGAGTTCCCGCAACCTTAAAATCCATATCTCCCAAATGGTCTTCCACGCCTTGAATATCGGTTAATATTTTGTATCCGCCTTTATATGTTGCAAGTCCCATAGCGATTCCTGCGACACTAGAATTGATAGGAACTCCCGCAGATAATAAAGACATTGTGGAAGCGCAAATAGTAGCCATAGACGAAGAACCGTTACTTTCCAATATTTCGGCTACTACTCTTATAGTATATGGGAATTTTTCTTTAGACGGCAAAACGGCGTTAAAAGAGCGTTCGGCTAAATTTCCATGTCCTATCTCTCTTCTTCCCGGTGCTCCGTATCGTCCAACCTCTCCTACAGAAAAAGGAGGAAAATTATAATGAAGCATAAAAGTTTTATTTTCTTTTCCGTATATATCGTCCATTAATTGAGCGTCTTTCTCGCTTCCCAAAGTTATTATGGATAAACATTGAGTTTGTCCTCTAGTAAATAAACCCGAACCATGAACTCTCGGAATTAAATTAACCGCAGTGTCAATTTTTCTAATTTCATCCAAAGCTCTTCCGTCCGGACGCATACCTTTTTCGACTATCGCTTCTCTGACAATTTCCTCTTCTATAGAATGACAAATTCCTTTCACTTGAGCTATTAATTTTTCGTCTTCCGTTTGTGTTTTAATATATTCTTCTATCTCTTTAAAAACGGTGTCCATATTTTCGTTTCTTTTTTCTTTATCGGGATTATAATTTGCCTCCGAAATTTTTTCTCTGCCGTATTCATTAACCGTATTAACCAAATCCTTATCGAATTCAAACAATTCCTGCTCTATTTTTTGAGTTTGGCAAAGATTAGCCATTTCGTTTTGAATATCTATATATTTTTGCATTTCTTTATGGGCAAGTTCTATAGCGCCAATAAAAATTTCTTCTGAAACTTCTTTAGCCTCGCCCTCTATCATTAATATCGCATCCTTGCTTCCCGCCACTATAATATCCAAATCGCTTTTTGAAAGTTCGCTATTTTTAGGATTTATAATATATTCTCCGTTAATATAACCTATTCTAACGGCGGCAACCGGTCCCGCAAAAGGTATCCAAGAAATCGTAAGCGCCGCACTCGAAGCTATTAAAGCCAAAGCGTCCGTAGGCATATCGGAATCCACTGAAAGAACTGTCGGAATTATTTGAACTTCGTTTCTAAAACCTTCGGGAAATAAAGGTCGCAAAGGTCTGTCTATAATACGGGATATTAATACTTCTTTATCTCTCGGTTTAGCCTCTCTTTTGAAAAAACCTCCTGGAATTTTTCCGCCCGCATAATACTTCTCGTTATAATTTACAGTTAGAGGGAAAAAATCGGATTCCATATTAGGTTCTTTAGCTGCGACAACCGTAGCCAATATTGTGGTATTTCCTAGTCTTAAAGTAACAGCGCCATGAGCTTGTTTTGCCAAAAGCCCCGTTTCCAATATCAATTCCTCTCCGCAAAATGAACTTTTTACCGTTATCATTATAATCTACTCCTTTTATAGAAATTAAACAAAATACCAAAAAGATTAAATAGAATTAAATTATAAAAATAATTATTTTCTTAATTTTAATTTTTGTATAAGATTTTTATAAGCTTCCACATCGACTTTTCTTAAATAGTTAATAAGTTTTCTTCTTTTAGCTACCATTTTTAGAAGTCCAAT
>CAZRYV010000206.1:0-3907 GCA_964604385.1 uncultured Brachyspira sp. | reverse complement strand
TTTTCATAAACTTCCCTTTTAATATTATCATCAAACGCCCTTAAATTCAAATGTTTTTCATTCCCGCTTAAAATATATTCATAAATTCCGCTTTTTTTCTGCACCTCACTATCTTGCATTAAAGAAGTAATTTTTATTTCAAGCTCCTTTGCGTCTAGTTCTAAATGTTTATATTTGTTATAGAAAAATCCCCATTCAAGCCCTTTCATTTCCTTGCGATATTTGATAAATTTCATTTCCACCCAATCAATCACTTTACAAAAATATTCCCATAATTCATCGGCATTTTTTACTTTATTTGCCTTTTTATCATTCATATACTTTTCTATATGCTTATTATCCCTAGAGTTTACAATCCATGCAATCGCAGTCTCTAAAAACTCCTGCCTTATGCTAGAACCTTTTAAATATTTGCCTCCTCTTTGTTCCGCTAGATTTGTCCTTTTAGAAAATTTTACTTTTGCATCTTCTAACCATGCGCATGAATACACAGCATTTCTTAATTCTTGGTCTGTTAGTTTTTCTCCTGCTATGTTAATTATCTTAAACCATTCTATTTTCTCGCTATCTTCACCCTCGCAAAAATAAATTTGAAGTTCATAGTCTAAAAACGCCTCTTGCATATCCTTACTCATAGTATGAAAACTAGTTACTGCACTTGCAAAATTACCCTTAAAAGTCATTTTTGAAAGTGAAAAATTCCCCATATAATATTCACAAATGCTAATTGTCCTTTGCTGTCCGTCTAAAACTTCAAATTCAAATTCGGCGTCCTTGTCCGTATTTCTTATCCAATACATAGTATTTAAAGGAAAACCCCACATTACCGTTTGTATCACCGCATCCCTTTGAGCATCTTTATAAATAAATTCTCTTTGATATTTAGGGCGTATATTAAGTTTGCCATTATATGCTTTAACTTCGCCACTTTCCTCGTCATTTTCGTAAGCTTGCACTAAATCTCTTATTTTGATTTTTTGCAATTCTATTTTCATAACTTCTCCTCTCTTTGTTTTTTAAGCTCTTTTACAGTGGCGATTTGACGGATTAAAATTCTGGCGTAAATTTTATTTCCATTTATGTATGGATAACCAAAGTTAAAATTATCAATGCCTGTCGTTGTCATTTTCCCCACTATCTCAAATTGCTTTGGATTATGTTTGTCTAAAAAGGTTATCGGCACTCCCATAACGCCCTTATAATCCATAGGAATTTCAGCTGTTGTGGGAACATTTATCGCATCATAATTATCATATTTTTGATATTTGTCTTTATATTTTTCATAAGTATAAATGCTTTCTAGTATCTCGCTTCGTTTTTTAATCTCTAAATTTGTGAACCAACAAATATTGCCAAAACTTCTCCATTTTTGCCCATTTTCATCAATCCAAAAGCGATTACTTCTTTCCTCATAATATATTGGCACTTTAAAAGCAGCATAGGATAGTGTTCTACCTAACCATAACTCATTATTTTTAATATATTTAAAAATCTCTTTGTATGTTATAGCATTTTGATTTCCTATAATTACAAACTTTTTCTTATACTCCACTAATTGAGAGACATATTCTCTAAAAAGCGAAAAGGGAGGATTGGTGACTACAATATCTGCTTCTTTTAAAAGCTCTATGCAGTCCCCACTTCTAAAATCTCCCGCATTATCTTTTTCCTCATCCTCAAATAAAGTTTCCAATTTGATTTTATCAGGCTTTAAACCTACAAAACATTGCTCTAATTTATATTTATTTGCTTCAAATTGCTTTAAAGTCTTTTCGCTTTGTTTTTCGCCATTAGAAAGCGAAAGCTCTAACAATTCCTCTATATCTTTTAAAGAGTGTATTTGCGGATTTACCCCGCTACTTTTATGAATTCTTATTGCATAAGCCTTTTTGGGACTATCTTCTTTGCTTAATTCTTTGAAATTCATTGATTTATAGCAAGCAGTTATTAACTCTTTTAAACCTAAATGCTTAAAATTCATAAAAAAATACACAAAAAAATTACTTGCCAAAGGGTCATCGCAATTACAATAAACTACTTTATCTTTAAAATGTTCCTTATAATATTTTAGTTCATTTTCTATATCACCAAGTCGTGTATAAAACTCGTCTTTTTTATTTGCTTTTGCCTTGTGTAAATTTGCATTTGCTTTTTTAGACATTTTTTCTTTACTCCCTATTTTTTAGAAACATAACCTTAATTATTATCCACTATTTTTACTGAAGCGATAATATTATTTATTCTTTTATCGTCCGCTTTACTGTTTGCGTTATACATGCAGGTTATTTTTATTATTTCGTTTCCGTTATTAATCATTATAAATGATTTATTATAAGTCAAATTAGGTCCGTAATAAAAACTGCTTAAAATCTCATAACAATTATTTTTATCGTTATAATAACCTTCAGAAATTATTTTATATTCTTTTATGGCAAAATGATTTCTTAAATTGTTTATAATATTATTTTTTATATTTTCTATATTAACCGAAAATCTATATTTTGAATATTCTATTCCGTAAATAGCCGTCTTTGTTTCCAATCCGTAAGTTTCATAATCTATAACATTTGCGTCTATATTTATAGATTTATCCAAAAATCCTCTTTCAAAATTTTCAGGCATTTCAACGGAGAAATTTTCCATAAATACTACTTTGTTATTTTCTTTGCATGAAAACAAAATTATAATAAAGGCAAATAATAATATATTTTTTATTGTTTTAATCATACGGTTATTATATAATAGTTTTAAATTTTTTTAAATAATTTTTTTATAAATTTTTAAAATTATAAATTTTTTAAATAAAGTTAAAATAATTGTAATATAGTTATTAATGTTTTATAATATTTATAATGAAATATAATTATTGACTTTCAAAACTTGTAATAAGGAAAATAAATTATGAGAAAAACTAAAATTATAGCCACACTTGGTCCAAGATGGTCGAACGAAGAGAACATAAAGAAAATAATAGAAAACGGAGCGGATGTTTGCAGGCTCAATTTTTCTTTCGGAACTTACGAAGAGCATTTAAACAGAATCAATATAGTAAGAAAAGTATCAAACGATTTAAAAAAGCCGGTTGCGATTTTGGCGGATTTACAAGGACCTAAAATAAGAATAGGAAAATTAAAAGAATCCATAACCGTTAAAGAAGGAGACATTGTAAAATTAAGCGGATATAAAGAGATTAACGAGGACGATATTATTCCCACTACTCATTCTAATATAGCGCATGATGTTCAATCGGGTTCTATGCTTTTAATAGCGGACGGAACTATACAATTGGTAGTGGAAGAGAGCGATGAAAATAAAAAACTCGTAATTTGCAAAGTTATAACGGGCGGAACTATTTTAAGCAGCAAGGGAATTAATCTGCCCGGCGCTCATGTCACAACCGAAGTCCTTACGGAAAAAGATGTTTCAGACGCTTTATTTTCCGCTAAAAACGGAGTCAATTATTTGGGAATGAGTTTTGTCAGAAGAGCGGACGATGTTATAAGGCTTAGAAAAATATTGGACGATAATAATTTTCAAAATGTTGGAATTATTTCAAAAATAGAAAATACCGAATCGTTAGAAAATTTGGAAGATATTATAAAACATTCGGACGGAGTTATGGTGGCAAGAGGAGATTTGGGAGTGGAAATACCTTTTGGAGAAGTTCCGATATGGCAGAAAAAGATTCTAAAAATGGCAAACGATATGGGAAAGATAACGATTATAGCGACTCAAATGCTTGAAAGTATGACAAAGAGTCCCGTGCCTTCGAGAGCGGAAGCGAGCGATGTTGCAAACGCCGTTTTGGACGGAACGGATGTCGTTATGATGTCTGCGGAAACTGCTTCGGGAGATTATCCTATAGAATCGGTTAAAGCTATGGTTTCTATAGTTGAAGCGGTTGAAA
>CAZRYV010000205.1:0-3938 GCA_964604385.1 uncultured Brachyspira sp. | reverse complement strand
AACGGGACGTATTCCCGACATATCGGGAGACAATAGCTGCGACAATCTAGCGTTCATTTCCATATATAAAGTTACATTTTCGCCCTGCAATTCGTTTTCAATAGATTCTGAAGTTTTATTTAAAGAAGGTGAATAATATTTCTTATTTACTAAAGCGGTCGCTTCTATTATAGGGTCCGAACTTATGTTATCGGGAAAAGTAACCGAACCGTTTTCAAGCTGAAAAGAATTTTGCAAATAATATATATTTCCTCTTTCAAGATTAATAGTTCCTGCCAATTCTATGCCATCCATTAAAGAACTATAAATTCTCATTTGAGAACCTTCTTCCAAATAAAAATTGCCGACTAAATTATGATTTACCCTAACCTGCCTCCAAGCCTCTATTATAAAATCCCAATATATCTTGCTCGCTATTCCGTAAACATGTTGAGTGTAATTATTCTGATTCAAAAATCGAAGTTGAATATCGCTTCTCATTAAAGTTAATGTGCCGCCTATCGTAGGAGCGGATAAACTTCCTCCAACCATCATATCCAAATGTAAAGGTCCCTTTATCCTTGCGACATTTAAATCTATATCTCCGTTCAAAAGTCCAAGTTGTTCGTCCGAAGAAAGCAAATCAAAGGCTATATAATTTATTGTATTTCTAAAAATTTCGGCTTCTCCCGTTACGGCTAAATTCTTTCTTCTTTTGGAGTAAAAAGTCAGATTGTTAATATTAAAAGTATTTCCGTTAAAATTAAAATCAACTATAGTGTCGTCAAATATGTCGGAAAAATATTTTATCTTTACTTTTTTTCCATGCCCCAAAAATCTACCGTCTATAGCCAAATCTTCCTTATCGCCATGGATTCTTGCGTATAAAGTATATGGTTTATTATCAATAATAAAATTTGTAGGAGCGGATTGTATTTCGTCAAAAATTGCATTGAATATTTCAAAAACCTCTACATTAAGTTTGTCGGAAGTTAATAACAAATCTACCTGCTCTTTTTTCGCATCTCTTATTACTCCGTCTATATTTAATATGTCATGATTGTCGTATATATAATTTAATTCGGTTTTCATGTTATTTTCTTCTTTCAAAATAGTTCCGTTAATTCCATGACTTTTATTATTTGTAAAATGTATTTTGTCTTCCGAATAAGTCATTATAGTTCCAAACTCGGGTAATTTTCTTCTATTAATTATTATCGGACTCGTCTGTATTCTGTATTCTAAACTTCCGTTTGCAAGCCTCCTCATATTGTAATTTATATTTCCGCTGTAAGTGCTTAATAAAAATAAATTATTAACTTCAATTTGCATATTCTGCAAATCTTTTGAGAAATAAGCGTAAGGAATTTTTACTTGCTGCGCTCTTGTAAACGCTCTAGACAATATTATTCCCGAGCTTCCCGTTTTTGTCATAACAAAATTTTTTAATTCTAATTCATTTTTTCCGTAATATCCCGTAAAAGAAACATCGAATCTCTCTTCCAAAATTTCAAAATCTTTTATATTAAATTTGTCAAGATAAATTATTGGATTATTTAATAAACCTATAACAGTAGCGTCCGCCGATAATATTCCGTAAGCTACTAATCCGTAATTTAAATTAAAAGGCAAATCTTCTATATTTAATTTTCCGTAAATATTATTTTTATTTATGGAAACATCTATTGCAAATCCGCCGTCTCTTTCTGCAGATTTGAATAAAGCCGTAAATTTATTTATTCCATCTCTATTATATAAAATGCCGTTTCCCATAACTCTGTTTGCACCATAATCCAAAATTATATTCGTAAAAACCAAATTTTGATTGGATAGCTCGAATTGAGTATTCAAAGTAAATATCGGGGCGACATTTTTATCGAATTTTACATTTCCGTATATATAAATTGGTTTTTGAGTATAATTGTCGATTGAAATATCTGCGTTTATTACGCTATTGTTTATATTTAGTTCTTTAGGAGTCTTGATATTTAAATTAAGGATTCCGTTTGTAGTTATAGAACCGTTTGCTACTATTTCGGATTTTTCAGTCGCCGCATATATTATTTTATTTCCGTTTGTGGCGTCTAAAGTAAAACCGTTTAAATTATATTTTCCAAAAGGAGAGTCTATATTTCCGTTAATTTTTACATTAAAATTTTTATCGTATTCTATATTTGCTTTAGCTTTTATATCGCCTCTGTCCGAGAGTTTATAATAAATATCGTTAAGTTCTATTATATTGCTGTGGGCTAAAGCGTAAACTCTTATTAAATATTCCTCCGTATAAATTTTTCTCGAAGTCAATTCCAAAGAATGAATATTTCCTTTTCCGTCCGTATACGAAGCGTTGCTCATGCTATAATTAATATTTAAAGAAGATAAATTATCTATAGGATTTCTTCCCAAAAATATCATAAATAAATCTTGAGGAATAGCTCCGTTTGCATTTACTAGAATCGGTTTGGTATTGTCCAAAGAAATATTTGCATTAAAAGGTTCTTTATATCTGTTTTCAATTAAATTAATCGCAATTTCCTTTTCTTTAATTTTGTAAATAATATTAAAAGCTAAAGGTTCGGTTAAAATATTTGCATAACTTAATTCATGCATGGTAAATCTCGTTATGATTCTTTCTTGTCCTGATGAAACGGGTCTTAAAGTTGCTTTTGAAGAAAGATTATTTATTCCAGCGTATATATCATTAATATTCAATTCTAATCTACTTAATAATGGCTCTTCAATTGGAATTATTCCGCTTGCCGTTATATTTCCGTTTAATAAATTTACCTTTGCATTGGATAAAATTATATTATTATCTATTAATTTAGCTTTTGCAAATAAATCGAAAAAATTATCTTTTGCCTTTAAATCCATATCCAAATATAAATTTTTATTTTCCTCTCGATTTCCTTTTAAATTTATATTGGCGTATTGAAAGCCTCCGATATAATTGCTTATATTCATTACGGTTTTATTGTCAAGTTTAACGAATTTATGAACTATTGGAGTATCCAAAGCGATATTCATCAATTTGTATATAGTTCCTTTTTCTATATTTATATTTGTTGCGAAAAAATCCAATCTTTTATTGCCGTAATCGTATTGTAAATTTGCAAGATTATTTTTATAGCTTCTCAAATTCCCTTCGAATTTATCGTTATAATCGTTTGTAAAATCCAAATTATATTTAAATAATTCTCCTTTTTCATCTTTTGCATTTATTATAGAATTAATTTCCGACAAATCGGGTTTGCTTTCTATCGAAAAATATACCGAAGTTTTATCGGGCAAACTGATATTATAAGACAAAAAATATCTGTATGTTCTAAAATTTCCGTTTAAGGAATTAAGCGATATTTCGGTAGTTTCGCTATCGTCTATAATCTTCGTTGAGAAATTTCTTATTCTTATATTTTTGTCTATAAATAAATCCGTAATATTTTCTATAGTGGTTTTTATATCGTTATCGTTTGCCGAAGGTTTATCGTTTTTTCTATTTATTAAAATCGAATTGTCGAATAAAGCGGGATAAAAATTTGCATTGTTAATATCGATTTCGCTTAAAATATAAAAAATATCTCTCTTTATTAAAAGTCTTAAAGGATTGAATCTTAACGAAGCTCTATCCAAATCAAAAAAATATGCGGGATTATTTTTAGAATAGAGTCTTACATTATCCAAAATAATTTCCAATCTAAAAGATAATTCTACATTCGATATTGATATGTTTATCGGAGACACTTTATTTATATAAGAAACTATATTATTTAAATATCTTTGTTTATTATGCAATACCAAAACGGCGCTAAAAAAAGCGGGTATCATAAAAGACAACAGAGTAGTAGCTAGATACATTTTAAATTGAGAAGGCCTCTTTTTACGCAATTAAAAATTCTCCAAAAGCTATTAATATAATAATAACCTATTTTTAAAAGAATTGTTATATTATTTATATATTA
>CAZRYV010000204.1:0-3948 GCA_964604385.1 uncultured Brachyspira sp. | reverse complement strand
AAAGTTTATAAATGTATTTCTCGTAAAGTGGATAAAAATTAAATCAAGTTTTTATATATTAAGAGTAAGCAAAATATCTTGATTTGTATCGAAATGGTCTGCCAAATAAATATTATAATTTTCTTTTTGTATTACGCTTAAAGGTTTAACTCTGTTATGTCCCGCCACTTGATTATAGCCCATCCATACATCTTCGAGCAAATCTTCAATATCTGCCCATAAAGGTCCCGCAAAATTATTCTCTCCGCCTCTTCTGAAAGATACGATATTGCAATCTTCTTTATTCGCTTTATAAACTTTATTAACTTCTTCTTCAATATTGTTTATCGAAATATTTTTTATATTATATTTTTCCTCTATATAATCAATCCAACCGTTCGTTATTCCCGCATGAGTGAATATATAATTATTTTCCACATATATGATTTTAAATAATTTTTCATTTTCGTTAAATATACGATTCATTTCTTTTGCGTAGCTTTTTCTATATCTGCTTGCGGTGGGATATCCGACTATATATTGATAATCATGATTTCCTATAAGAAGTTCCGTTTTGTTTTCATATTTTTTCTTAAACTCTACTACTTCTTTTAAGTTATCTACGATTTCTTTATCGCTGAAGTAAATCCAACTATCATCGCTATAATCTCCCATAAAAATAATTTTATCTACAGAATCGATTTTATCTTTAAGTAATTTTTTCCAGCAATTTTTACCATGCAAATCGCCTATAACGGCTATTTTCATTTTTAATTCTCCTTAATTTTATAGTATATATTATATGACAAATTAATTAATCATTGAACCTCATTAATCCATCTGCAATAACGGTTATTTTATCCGAATTAGGTCCTTCATTAATATAATAAAATAATGGTCCAATAGAACCGATTAAAATATATTTTGCCACAGTTTGTCTAACCGTTTTCATTTTATTAAAAAACATTTTATTAAGTTCATATATGGCGTTTATTCTATCTTTACTGTTTTTTGAAAGAGATATTTTATTTTCGCTTAAATCGTATCTATTATTTATGGATAATAATTCGTCAATATTTCTTTTACATTTCTTTAATATCTCTGTGGTTCTATCGCCTAATATTTCTAACTGTTCTGGTCTTGTTTTAGGTTCGCAGCCGAAATAATCTTTAATTGTCATTTTAAAAGGTTCTTCGTCAATAAAAAATAATTTATCTAAAGCTTTTTCATCAACTTTGATTTTATTGTTTATAGTTTTTGTGAATTTATATGTAATATTATCTTTATCATTATCTATACTGCTAATATATTCAAATAACTCTTCTACAAATTCTTCGCATTCTTCCAAAAGTTTAGGATTTAATCTTCTATCTTCTATTTTATGTCCTATAGAATCAAAAACACTTTCTTTAAAAACTTTATATAAACCATTTTCAGAATTTTCGATTATTTTTTCTATGACTTCTTTCATTTTATTACTTAATAATTCCAAATCTGTTTTATCATTTTTCGTTTTTATTTCCCTACTTTGTCGTCTATCTTTTACAGTCTCTATAATCTCTTCTTCGTCATTTGGATTTTTCATATTAAATAAAGACATTGCCATATATCCTAGAGAACCGATTAAAATATATTGTCCCGTTTTTATACGAATAGTATTTAATTTTATAAAAAGTATAGTATGAAGAGCGCGTAATACATCTAATTTATGAAGCATTGAATATAATTTTTTATTGTTAAATATAATTCCTATAGATTTTACTTTTTTCCTAATAATCCTACAATTATATAATAACTCGCCAACATTTCTTTGGCATTTTTCAAATATTTTTATTGTTCTTTCGCCTAATATTTCTAACTGTTCTGGTCTTGTTTTAGGTTCGCAGCCGAAATAATCTTTAATTGTCATTTTAAAAGGTTCTTCGTCAATAAAAAATAATTTATCTAAAGCTTTTTCATCAACTTTGATTTTATTGTTTATAGTTTTTGTGAATTTATATGTAATATTATCTTTATCATTATCTATACTGCTAATATATTCAAATAACTCTTCTACAAATTCTTCGCATTCTTCCAAAAGTTTAGGATTTAATCTTCTATCTTCTATTTTATGTCCTATAGAATCAAAAACACTTTCTTTAAAAACTTTATATAAACCATTTTCAGAATTTTCGATTATTTTTTCTATGACTTCTTTCATTTTATTACTTAATAATTCCAAATCTGTTTTATCATTTTTCGTTTTTATTTCCCTACTTTGTCGTCTATCTTTTACAGTCTCTATAATCTCTTCTTCGTCATTTGGATTTTTCATATTAAATAAAGACATTGCCATATATCCTAGAGAACCGATTAAAATATATTGTCCCGTTTTTATACGAATAGTATTTAATTTTATAAAAAGTATAGTATGAAGAGCGCGTAATACATCTAATTTATGAAGCATTGAATATAATTTTTTATTGTTAAATATAATTCCTATAGATTTTACTTTTTTCCTAATAATCCTACAATTATATAATAACTCGCCAACATTTCTTTGGCATTTTTCAAATATTTTTATCGTTCTTTCGCCTAATATTTCTAACTGTTCCGGTCTCGTTTTAGGTTCACAGCCGAAATAATCTTTAATTGTCATTTTCAAAGGCTCTTTATCTATAAAAAATAATTCATCTAAAATTTTTTCTTCTCCGTCAATTTTATTCGAACCAAAAATTATTGTAGTATCTTTTTTTTCATTATCTTTTACAATTTTATCCATTTCAAATATAATATTTTCAATTTTTTTACAAGGATATTTATTATTGATATATTCAAATAGATTATCCAAAATCTCTTCGCATTCTTCAAAAAAATTTGGATTTAACCTTCTATCTTCTATCTCGATTCCTAATGAGGTAAAAACATTTTCGTTAAACGCTTTATATAAAGACATTTTTTCGCATCTTCTTGTAGCTATTCTTATTTCACGAGAAAGCACTCTTAATCCCATTTTAAAATCTAGAACATTTGTTAATCTCATAAAATCTTTAAAACCTATCATTTATTTCACTCCTAAATTTTTAATTTTATATGTCTAATGTCTTACATCTATACTTTCGCAATGTTGAAAAATAAGAAACATTTATTCAGACTGAATGTGTGTTTCTCTTACATCTATGCTTCCACAATGAGAACATTTAACTTTTTTAAATAATTTTGATAATACTGTATTTTTTATTTTTGAAAGAAATAATTTTCCACAGCTATTGCATACATAAAAACAAGGAGATTTTTTATTAAATTCTGGTTTTACAAAACTCATATATATTTTTCCTCTTTCCTATAAAAATTGAATATATAAAAATAAACAGATTATTTATTTAATAAAATAATAATATCCAAAATATATTATACAATAAAATTAATTAATCTGGAAATTTATAATCATCTTTTTTTCTCATCTCCATCCGCATCTGGAGATTTATAATCGTCCTTTTTTTTTCTTATTTTCGAAATAATAGGTTGTATAATTTTTAACCATACCTCCGAACATTTTTATTTGCTCTTCTATATTGCTTCCGTTAAGAACCGCTTCGTATATTTTATAACAGGATATATTAACCGCCTCGCCCAATGATAAAGTTAATAAACCGGCAACTGCGGCATTTATTAACCCTCCTACTATAGTTCCAATTCCGGGCAAAAGTTTTAATATATTTCCTGCAAGCGATTTTCCTAACATAGATATTAATTGTCCTATTATTCCTCCGCCAGCGCCACCTTCTAATATATTTTTTAATCCGCCTAAATCGTAAATATATAGTATTCTTGCTATCATACCCATTTGATTTGCAACCAATATCGGAGCGTCCGAAAAAGGAATCGGATTAAAAGGCACTATAGCGGCGCCAGCTAGATGCTGCATTATTACGCCATGCGCTCTGTCCCATTTCTTTTCAAAATTTATTTTTTTAGCCGATATAAAAG
>CAZRYV010000203.1:2114-3976 GCA_964604385.1 uncultured Brachyspira sp. | reverse complement strand
TCCTAAAATCATATTAATTTAATTATAAGTTATTATTATTTTATATCAAGGAAAATTCCAAAATTTATTATAATAATTATAATCTATTTAATTTTCTACTTTTTTAAAACTTTAATCAATATTTGACACTCCTTTTTTATTATATTTATTATAAAATACAAAGCGAAGAGAATTTATTTCTCCTCGCTTTTTTGATTATTAATTGTTGTAAAATTAATAATTATTTTGAATAATCGTAAAAACCTTTTCCAGTTTTTTGTCCGAGCATACCGCCTCTAACCATTTTTCTAAGCAATGCGCTTGGACGATATTTTGGGTCGCCCGTTTCTCTTTGAAGAACTTCCATAATAGCCAAAACTATGTCGAGTCCGATTAAATCTCCCAAAGCCAAAGGTCCCATAGGATGATTTGCGCCAAGTTTCATAGCGTTGTCTATTCCTTCTACTGAAGCTACGCTCATAGAATATAAATCTATAGCTTCATTAATCATCGGAACGAGTATTCTATTTACTACAAATCCAGCCGTTTCATTAACTTCAACGGGAGTTTTTCCTATCTCTTTTGAAATAGTGATTATTTTTTCTACCACTTCTCTCGGAGTATTAATACCAGAAATAACTTCTACCAATTTCATAACAGGAGCGGGATTAAAGAAGTGCATTCCCACCACCGGTCTGCCTATTCCAGCGCCTATTTCCGTTATAGATAGAGAAGAAGTATTTGAAGAAAATACGCAATCGGGTTTGCAAATTTCATGCAATTCTTTAAATGTCGTTTTCTTTACTTCCATATTTTCAAAAGCGGCTTCGACTATCAAATCGCAATCTTTACAAATTTCTTTCAAACCTATAGAAATTTTTGAAATAATTTTATCCGCTTCGCTTCTATCCATTTTTCCTTTGGCTACTCTGCCATCGAAACTTTTTACTATTCTTGCCTTGCCGTTAGCTGCGAATTCTTCTTTAATATCGCATAAACAAACTTCATAGCCTTCGGTAGTCGCAAAAGCCTGCGCTATACCGGAACCCATAGCTCCTGCGCCAATTACTCCTATTTTCATTTTTAACTCCTTGTTTATAATTTTTATTTATTTACAAATTTATCGACTTTTCTTTTTTCTAAGAAAGCCGTCATACCTTCGATTTGGTCATCCGTTTCAAAACAGTTTCCGAATAATCTTTCTTCTATTTCTATCGCCTTATCCATATTAACCTGCAAACCTTCATTAATCGCTCTTTTACTATTGCGAACGGCTATAGGCGCTGCGCTAGCTATCGATTTAGCCAATTTTTCAACATTAGCCATAAGTTCGGCTTGAGGATAAACTGCATTAACGAGTCCTATTCTTAAAGCCTCGTCCGCCTTTATATTTTTTCCAGAATATATCATCTGTTTTGCCATACCGATTCCCACGATTCTCGGAAGTCTTTGAGTGCCTCCGAATCCGGGCGTTATTCCAAGTCCAACTTCAGGCTGTCCGAATACGGCATTATCGGAACAGATACGAATATCGCAGCTCATAGCTATTTCGCATCCTCCTCCCAAAGCGAAACCGTTTATAGCGGCTATAACGGGAATTGGGAAAGTTTCTATTTTTCGGAATACTTTATTTCCTTTATCTCCGAATCCTTCGCCTTCAAGTTTACTCAATGTGCTCATTTCGGATATATCGGCTCCGGCAACGAACGATTTATCTCCCGCTCCCGTTAATATCAAACATCGAACAGTATTAATATCAACGGATGCAAAAGTTTTATCCAATTCGTCCAATACTTGAGAGTTTAAAGCGTTTAAAGCCTTTTCTCTGCTAATTGTAATATAGCCAATCATATCCTTTTCTTCATATTTAACAAATTCCATTT
>CAZRYV010000203.1:0-2014 GCA_964604385.1 uncultured Brachyspira sp. | reverse complement strand
TTTAACAAATTCCATTTATACTATTATCCTCCATATTTTGGTAAAATTTTGATAAATAAAAAAACTGTTTATTTAAAAACGAGTTTAGAATATATCTAAACCCGTTTAAAATATTTTATTCTCTTTCTACTATAATAGAACAACCCATACCGCCGCCTATACATAAAGTGGCAAGTCCTCTTTTCGCTCCCTTTGCTTCCAATTCATGAAGTAAAGTTACAAGTATTCTGCAACCAGAAGCTCCTACAGGGTGTCCCAAAGCTATTGCGCCTCCGTTAGGATTAAGTTGTTTTTCTACATCGATACCCAAATCTCTTCCTACAGCGATTGATTGAGCTGCAAAAGCTTCGTTAGCTTCTATAACATCGAAATCTTTAATGGTTAATCCCGTTTTAGCCAAAACTTTTTTAGTTGAAGCTACCGGTCCTATTCCCATAATTCTTGGTTCTACTCCTCCCAAACCTCCTGCAATCCAAGTAGCCATCGGTTTAACTCCCAATTCTTTGGCTTTTTCTTCGCTCATAACGACTATTGCGGCAGCTCCGTCATTTATACTTGAAGAATTACCCGCAGTTACTCTTCCTCCATCAGGTTTAAATGCAGGTTTTAATTTTGACAGAGATTCAGCAGTTATGCCAGCTCTTGGTCCTTCGTCTTTATCAAATATTATATCGCCTTTTTTATTTTTAATGGTAACGGGAACAATTTCTTTTTTGAAAGCTCCAGATTCTATCGCTTTTACCGCTTTTTGTTGAGAATTTGCGGCAAATTCATCCAATTCTTCTCTAGTTAATTTCCAATCATCGCAGATATTTTCCGCAGTTATGCCCATGTGATAATTATTGAAAGCGTCCGTAAGAGCGTCATTAACCATAGTGTCTATTAAAGAACCGTTGCCCAATCTATAACCGTATCGAGCATTTTTTAAAGCATAAGGAGCAAGGGACATATTTTCAGTTCCGCCTGCAACCACTATGTCGGCATTTCCGGCAGCTATCATATTTGCGGCAAGATTAACGGAATCCAAACCCGAACCGCAAACCACATTTATAGTCATAGCGGGAACTTCTATAGGTAAACCGGCTTTTATGGAACTTTGTCGAGCAACATTTTGTCCTTGAGATGCTTGAATAACGCAACCCATATAAACCATATCGACTTTATCGGCTGGAACATTTGCTCTTTTCAAAGCTTCCTTAATAACTACAGCGCCTAATTCGGCTGCGGGAACGGTGCTTAACGAACCGCCCATACTTCCAATCGCCGTGCGACAAGCCCCGGCTAATACTATTTTTTTTGACATATTTAAATCTCCAAGAAATGTATTTTCATATCGTATTTTACGATATGCTTAAGTATAGTATAATACATTTTTTTACCAAATTCAAGTATTATGTTAAAAAAATTGAATATTTACCATAATAAATTGATAAATTAACAATATTTAATCTGTTGACATATTTACACTTTTAAAATACAATTCTATCAATTAAAAATATTATATCTAAATCTAAAATTTTAAGGAGATTTTATGCCAATAATTTCAGAAGAAACCATTAAACTTTTAAACAATCAGTTAAACGAAGAGCATTACTCGGCTAATCTTTATTTTAATATGGCTGGCTGGTGTTCAAAAAATGGCTTAAACGGTTGCGCCGCTTTTTTAGGCAATCATTCGGCGGAGGAGCATACCCATTTAGAAAAATTTAACGATTTCATTAAGAAAGCGGGCGGACAGCCTGTTATGAACGCTATGAAAGAACCCGAACATAATTTTTCATCCATCGAAGAAGTTTTTGATAAAGTCGTTAAACATGAAAGATATATAACCGCTTTGATTAAAAAAATTGTCGACAAGGCTATGGACGATAAAGATTATATAACCGTAAATTTTTTAGATTGGTTTATGAACGAACAATTTGAAGAAGAAGGATTATTTAACGATATTATGGACACCATTAAAATTTTGGGCGATTTGAAAGGCAGAAATTTATATACTTTCGATAAATATATT
>CAZRYV010000202.1:0-3990 GCA_964604385.1 uncultured Brachyspira sp. | reverse complement strand
TTAAATTTTAAGGATGGTTATGTATGAAAAAGCTTATAGTTTTATTTTTAACGGTTTTACTAGCAATTGGATGTTCAAGCGATTTTAATCCAAGTATGTCTCGAGGTGGAGGCGGTGGTGGAGCAAGTTTTATTACTACAAATGATAATATTTTCCCCGACATAATTGTTACAAACGATAACGCTCCGTCAGATGATATTATCACAAACAATAATAATAACAATGTTTCGTCAAGCGAAGGGAAACTATCCGCTTTTATAAATAGATATGCGGGAGTATATTATACAGCAGGTATGATTGAAGGAGATATTAGAGGGCAAGTCGTTCAGTATAAACTTAAAGACGGAAAGATTTGGTCGGTAAATGAATATAATCAAGCTACGGATATTCTTCAACATCCAACGGAAACGGTTATACTTTCAGATACACAATTACTAATAGACAATTATATTAAAGGCACTAAAGAAATTTTACAATTCACAAGTAAGGGATTGGACGCATACATTAATTTTTTTCTTGATAAAGTAAGCGATACAGCGGATACACAAGGAATGTATTTAATTGGAGTTGCAAACGGATATGGAAAATATGCGGGAACTTATAGGTCTCAATATGAAAAGAAAGACAAATATTTATCTATAACTGCAGACGGGTCGGTATATTTTTATGAATATCCCGGAAGCAGAAGTTTATTCCCGGGCAACGATGGAAAACAACTTTTAATAATCGACAGTAAAGGCGTTAGAAATACAATGTTATTCGATGGCAGCATTTACAGAAAATATACTTTAAAAAACAATAAAATAACGAATATAACTTATCCGATGTTTTTTGAAGTGACTAAAGATTTTATAGAAGATATAAACGGCGGACAATTTAGCAAGTATGAATCTGACAATGGAAGAGATACTATATGTTTCAACGAACCAATCGGAAGTAGCGGAATAGTAAAAATGACAGGTTCGGTTTGTATCGGAAGAACAAAAGCTGGTTATCCTAGCGTTATGGCAGCGGATATAACGATATTGAAAGGAAAAACGCTTATAATAGGCGGCGAAAACGATAAATATGTAAAAGAAAGAATAACGGGAACTTTCAGCGCCGATTGGTCAACTTTAACATACAAAAACGGAGTAGTGCTTAAGAGAAAAAATTAAAATAAAAAATAAAAGCTAGAGGCGATATGGTAGGTATAAATGATATTAAAAGGCAATACCCTTAATTTAAAATAACTTCTTTATTAATCTTTCATTAATTTGGTTTTTCTAGAGAGGAGGCAAAAAGTCTCCTCTTTATTTTTATAAGATATAATTTTATTAGGCTATAATTTTTAAAATTTATCGTTTATTTTAATCTTTAATTATGATAAAATAAATTAAATTTAAAATTATATTAATTATTTTAAAATAAAAAATTATACGGGAAAACTATGATTAATTTAAAAAGAATATTTATTATATTGATTTTGATTTTTACTTCTATAGAAATTGTTTATTCAGAAGATGCAAGTAAAGTCTATGTTATAAAAAAATTAGAATTCCAAGAAATAAACAGATGGTATGACGCTTATATAAAGAAAGCGATTAAAAAAGCTGCAGATGAAGGAGCAAGTTTAATAATATTGGAATTAGACACGCCCGGAGGATTATTGTCTTCGGCTTTATCTATAAAAAATTCCATAATAGAAAGCGATATTCCTGTAGTGGCTTATATAAATAAAAATGCTCTGTCGGCGGGAGCTTTAATTTCTTTGAGTTGCGAGGCTATTTATATGTCGGATGGAAGCATAATAGGAGCGGCTACTCCCGTTTATATGAAAGGAGACGAGATTGAAAAAGCGGGTGAAAAAGAAATAAGTGCTATGCGAGCGGCTATGCGTTCGTCTGCCGAAAGAAATAAAAAGAATGTCAGAGTCGCCGAAGCTATGGTTGACGAGACTATTGTTTTAACTAAAAAAAATGACGGAATAGATTTGGACGATAAAACTCTTCTTACTTTAAGCGCCGAAGAAGCGTTAAAAGTAAATATTGCGGATGGAAAGGCAAATTCAATAATGGATATAATAAAATTAAGAAATCTGTCGGAAAACTCCGTTATAAAAAATGTTGAGGAAGAAAAATACGATTATATATTGAGATTTTTAATAAACCCTGTCGTTTTAAGCGCCCTTATATCGATTGGAATAATCGGAGTTTATATAGAATTAAAAACCCCGGGATTTGGAATCGGCGGAGTAATATCCATAATCGCATTTTCAATATTTTTCTTCGCCCAAATTTTCGTAGGTGACAGCGGATTTTTAGCGCCGGCGATATTTTTTCTCGGAATCGTTCTTTTGGCTATAGAGATATTCGTTATCCCGGGATTTGGCATAACGGGAATACTTGGAATATTTGGAATAGCGGCGGGAATATTTATGTCTTTCGGAATAAACAATATAGCTCAAGCCACTTTAGTCGTATTCGTTTCTCTTATATCGGATATTATACTTATTATTATTTTGGCAAGATTTATTTTAAAATCAAAAGGATTCAAAAACAAAATGGCTTTGGAAACCGATACGGCAGGATATCATTCTAGCGTTTCTTATGACGATTTGCTCGGACTCGAAGGAATAACCGAAACTCTTTTTAGACCTTCGGGCAATATTATAATAGACGGTAAAAAATATGACGCCATAACAGAAGGCGAATTTATAAATAAAGGCGCAAAAATAAAAGTTATTTTAGTCGAAGGAAATAAAATAGTCGTAAAAGAAGTAAAATAATTAAAACATATTTATTTTATTCGTAATCGCTAAAATTTTATTTATTTCCGTCAATTAAACTTTTTACATGCTTTACTATATCGAATCCGGCATTTAAGGCTTTTGCAATCGAGCCTCCCGATTTATACAGTATGTCTCCCGCTATATATAAATTATCAACCGAGCTTTCATGAATATTTCTTATTATAGGAACTCCGCTTTCATCCAAATCTATCGAACATCTTTTTAAGAAATCTATCGGAGCGACTCCGCCGAGAGCGTAAATGACTCTATCGAATGTTTCGCTCGTTTCGTCTGCAAAATTAACTGCAATTTTTCCGTTTTCATCCGCTATAGATTTTATATCCACTCCCAATTTAGCCTTTACTTTACCGCTTTCCATATCTTCTTTTATAGTTTCCAAATTCTTTTCGTTCGGTCTTGTAAATTCGCTTTTTCTATAGCTTATCGTTACATCGTTGTCTTTACCCAAAAGATAAGCGTATTCTACAGCCGAATTTCCGCCTCCAACTACAAGCACTTTTTCGTTTTCTTTACATTTATAAATATTAAAATTAACGACTGCGTTCAAACTTGCAGGAATAGGATAATCGGGTTTATTTGGTCTGCCCATTTTTCCTATAGATACAACGACATACTTTGAAATATATTTTTCGTTATTTACGGTAAATACTTCAAAATATTCCCCGTTTTTTTGTATCGATTCTACTTCCGTATTAAAAAGAGCTTCTATATAATTTCCAAATACGCATTCGCTAAAAAGGTCTAAAACATCTCCTTTCGTTGCGGTTTCAAATTTTATATTGCCACTTAAATCGATTCTCTCTCCTTTATAATCTTTATCGACTCTCTTATCGTCTTTGTAAAATTTTCTTATTGTCGTAGAATGATTGTCGCCTTTTTCAAGCAAAAGAACTTTAGGCATTTGAAGTATCGCAGCTTCTACTGCAGCCGCTATTCCTGCGGGTCCTCCTCCGACTATAATCAAATCGTATTCGTTTTCTATTTTTTTTATTTTATTTTCCATTAAATATTATCTCCTTATTAAAATAAATAAATTAAAATCAATTAAAATAAATTAAAACTAAAAAATTAAAAATCAGACATCCAAATTTTTTACATATCTTGCATTCGCTTCTATAAAATCTCTTCTCGGTTTAACTTCGTCTCCCATAAGCATTGTAAATAATTGGTCGGCTTTTTCCGCATCTTCGGTTAATACT
>CAZRYV010000201.1:1466-4001 GCA_964604385.1 uncultured Brachyspira sp. | reverse complement strand
CGCAATGACGATTAAAATAAACTTCGTCTACTCTGTGTGCCTAACGGCGATGACGATTTAAATAAATTTTGCAATGACAGAAAAAAGTTCGTCATTACGAGCTATAGCGAAATAATACCAATCTTGAGTATAGATATAAAAAAGATAATAAATTTATTATCTAACAATAAAATCTTCCTTGCTTTCAAAATCTTTTTTATCATAATCTTTTAAAGGAATTTTATTTCTTATAGCGCCGTAAATAGTCGGAACTATAATTAGAGTAAATACGGTGGATATCGAAAGTCCGCCTAATAAC
The DNA here is from genome assembly GCA_964604385.1 of uncultured Brachyspira sp. Taxonomy (GTDB): domain Bacteria; phylum Spirochaetota; class Brachyspiria; order Brachyspirales; family Brachyspiraceae; genus Brachyspira. The sequence goes on along the minus strand of CAZRYV010000201.1, from coordinate 3,703 downwards.
GCTATCGATAACGGTTTATACATTTCGTTGCCGCTTTCCTGCCCAAACGCCATAGGTAATATTCCAAGTATGGTAGTTAATGTTGTCATGAGTATGGGTCTTAATCTTCTCTTGCCCGATTCCAATGCGGCTTTATCTCCGTTTATATTTTTTTCATGCATAAGTTGATTCATATAATCGATTAATACTATTCCGTTATTTACCACTATTCCTACCAAAACTATGCATCCGATTGCACTGTATGCGCTTAAAGTGGTTTGAGATATAAATAAAGCGAGCAGCGAACCTGCGAGTCCGAAAGGAACGGCGAGAGCGATAACCAAAGGAGCTATAAACGATTCGAATTGACTTGCCATAATAGAATAAACTAAAACGAGAGCTAAAATCAAAGCTAAAATAAGCTGTTCAAATGCTTCGTTCATATCTTCAAAATCTCCCGCATAATTTATCGATATTCCCGAAGGAATAAATATGTCGTTTTCCATTTTATCTTTAATTTCATCCATAACTTCGCTTAAAGGTTTTTCGTCAATATTCGCATAAACAGTCGTTACTCTTTTTCTGTCTTTCCTATATATAATATTAGGACCGTAGCTTTTTACTATATCGGCTATCGAGGAGAGAGGAATAAGAGTTTCGTTTACGGGAACGGTTATTTTTTTTACATCGTCTATTGTGACTTTGTCCGAATTTTCAAGCTGAATATTTACATCGATATCCGTCCAATCGGAATTTTCCGGAGTTATCGTGGTTGCGGTATATCCTGCAAAACTAGTATTTATTATTTTCGCTATATCGTTTACTTTAAGTCCCATTTTTGCAGCAATGTCTCTGTTTACGAATATTTGTAATTCTCTGTTAGAATCGTCTTCTTCAAGCCAAACATATTTTATTCCGCTTATATTTGAAATAGAATTTACGATTCTGTTTCCGAGTTCTTCCGATTTAATCAAATCGTCTCCGAGCAATTCTATTCTTATAAATTCCCCTCTGTTTCTATTTCTCGACATAGAATCCAAAGACCATATCGATATCGAACAAGGATACGCCATAAGTTTATCTCTTATAATATTTACATATTCGTTTATATTTTTTATTTTTCTGTTTCTCTTGTTTTTAAGTTCTACTCTTATATGCGCCGAACTCGATTCGCTTCCCGACCTTATTCTCGATTGAAGTCTTTTTAAATCTTCTTTAATTATTTCTTTTATATCATTTTCCATTAGAGATATAAAAGATTGTGTTTGTTCGCTTTTCGTTCCTATAGGCATAGTCGCCATAATCATTAATTGTCCTTCGTCCGTTCTTGGAAATCCTTCCTTTCCTATAAATTTTAATCCTAATATTAAAACTATTGAAACGAATATTATAGACGGAATCAATATAATTTTTTTATTATTTATTGAAAACATTAATATTTTATTGTAAATATTGTTAACATTGGAGTGGATATATTTATTCGCTACATTTTCAAATTTGGAAAATATTTTTGATTTTTTATCGCTTACGAGTCTTGCGCCAAACATAGGCACTACGGTTAATGCCACGAGTAGAGAGGCTATCATAGAAATTGCGACAGTAATGCATAAATCTCTAAACATTTGACTAGTCATTCCTTCCATATACAAAAAAGGAAGAAATACCGCTATTGTAGTAAAAGTGGAAGCGCTTATTGCGAGCGACACTTTATGAGTTCCGTTTATAGCGCTAGAATATTTTCCGAAGCCTTCATTTCTGTAATAAAATATATTTTCCAAAACCACAATCGAATTATCTACCATCATACCTATTCCGAGAACGAGTCCCGAAAGAGATATCACATTTAAAGTAACATTCATAAAATACATAAGCGTAAAAGTTATTATTATCGATAAAGGTATAGAAATCGCTATTACCGAAACGCTTCTAATATTCCACATATAAATCATAAGAATTATTATTGCAAATAATCCACCCTGCCAAGCCGCTGATAAAACTCCCTTTATGGCTTCGTTGATCCCGTCCGCCGTATTAAACATTATCTCGTATTTTATTCCATCGGGAAAATTATATTCTTCCAATTTGCTTTTTACATTATTTGCAACTTCTACGGTATTTGCTCCCGATTCTTTATTTACCGAAATAGAAACCGATTCTTCTCCGTTTATTTTTACTATATGAACTTCGTCATCGTATCCTTCGTAAACTTCTGCCAAATCTCTCACTTTTACTATAAAATTAGCGCCGTAATTATCTTT
>CAZRYV010000201.1:0-1366 GCA_964604385.1 uncultured Brachyspira sp. | reverse complement strand
TCGTCTATACTTTTTATCTCTCCCATAGTTCTTATGGTATATTTATAAAAACCATGATTAGCCTGCCCTCCGACTAAATTATTATTGTCTCTTGCAAGAGCTTCGGATATTTGATTTATATTTATGTTATACGCTTTTAATCTATTTAAATTGACATCTATTTTTATTTGTCTTTTGAGTCCGCCTCTAGTTTCCGCTTGAGCTACTCCTTTAGCCTGTTTTATTTTTGGAGCGATTTGATTGTCGGCTATGTTAAATAAAGTGGCTTTGTCTTCTAAACCGTAAATTGCAACTTCCATAAGCGAAGTGTCGTCCGTTGCGAATTTTCTTATATTTGGTTTGTCGGCGTTATCGGGAAGTAAATCGTATATTCTCTCCAAAGCCTCTCTTATATCTTCGCTCGCTTCTCTTAAATCGACTCCCCAATTAAATTCTACCATTACTTCGGAAGAATTTTCTCTCGAGTAAGAAGTTATATTTTTTATATTATTAACCGTAGCTACGGCTCCTTCCACTATTTTTGTAACGGATTTCTCTATCTCTTCCGGTCCTGCATTTCTATATCTCGTATGAATGCTTATATAAGGCATTTGCATATTAGGCATAGAATCTATAGAAAGTCTAGATAAACTTATTAATCCTAATATTAGAATGGATATTATTATCATAATGATGGTAATTGGTCTTTTTACCACCAATTCGATAAAAAATTTCATTTAAATTTAAACTCCTCTTTAATATTATATTTAGACGAATAAAGTATAAATAAAGTTTTAAATATATTATTTTAATTTTTATTTTTTTTATTTTATAATTTTTATTTTTAATTTATATTTTTTATTTTTTTAACGCTATAAAAAGCTATAAAATATATTTTTATTTTAAAAATCATTTAAAATATTTTTATAATTTTTGATTAATCAATGTATAATCACTATACGAACGCTATTTTCCTGCCATCTTCCCTGCCATTTGCTTCCGCTGACTAATATCGCCGTATCTCCATGATTTGCAAGATTATGTTTTATTAAAGTATCTTCAAGAATGTCTATCTGTCCTCCATGACTTATTCCCGCACTGAAATTTAAATCTTCGGGCATAAGTATCGTATAAACATTATGGCATATTGAAAGTCTATTGCATAAATCTTCATCTGCGGACATAAACACTATTGCGCTTTTCGGTCTTTTTTTAGAGAGAGTTTTAACCGTCCATCCCGACCTTGAAAGAGCGATAATCACTTTATTCGGAAGACAATAAGACAAATAAGAAGCGCTATCGGATAATGCATCGTTGGTGGTTATATCCAAAGAATTATTAATTTCTTTTTTTATAACTAATTTTACATCATCCATCAAATTTTCTG
>CAZRYV010000200.1:3521-4018 GCA_964604385.1 uncultured Brachyspira sp. | reverse complement strand
CTTGAAATGTATGGCGGAGCCGAAGGAACAAAATATACCGAAGGCAAAGGCGTTCTACATAATGTGGGCGAAATCAGGTCTATAAGTTCATGGGTCTATGGACGAAATTATTTAGTTAGTTATTTCGTTAATTTACAAAATGAGCATGGCGAATTAAAATCTTACCCTATGGGCAATGTTTATTTCAGCGGTTGGAGACAATTAAGATGGGAAAATAGCGAGTATTTGCCAAATGTTCGAGATAGAATATTGGTTAGACAACCTCTTTATCCTAAAATGATTCCTTCAGTAAAAATAGATTCTTTGGGTTTCTACAGAACTAAAGATACGAAAGGCGGAGATTTTATCGTTTATGTTAAAGATATTACGGTAGAACATGATTTAGCTGTAGTAGATTTTGAAGAAGATATAGACGATGAAGGAACTTGGCAGTTAATAAAAAACGAAAACGAAAGAAGACAAGCCATCGAAGCTGCAAGAATGCGCGAGATATCCGA
>CAZRYV010000200.1:0-3511 GCA_964604385.1 uncultured Brachyspira sp. | reverse complement strand
ATGGGCGGCGATAATCAACAAAATACCGAAGATAATCAAGAAGAAGCTCAATAATAAAATTGATTGTTAGTTAGATTAGAAATGAAGGGAAATCAAAATAAATTGTTTTCCCTTTTTTATTTTTTATGATATAATATTTATAAAATATTATACGAGGTAAATAATGAAAGTAGAAAATAAACCTATATTAAATAAGGAAGAATCTTTATTTATATGCATAGACTTGCAAGAAAAGTTAATAACTGCTATGCATGATGAAGAGACTTTAGTAAAGAATTCGAATATTTTATTAAAAACCGCAGAAATATACGATATTCCCGTTTTGGTAACCGAGCAGTATCCTAAAGGACTCGGAAATACCGATTCTAAAATATAACTGCCTAAAAATCATAAAACATTTTCTAAAGAACATTTCAGCGCTTTTGGAGTAGAGGATTTTGTAAACGAATTTAATTCTCTTAACAAAAAAAATATTATAATATTTGGGCTTGAAACTCATGTTTGCGTCTATTATACGGTTTTTCATTTAATTAAAAATGGATACGATGTATTTGTTATAGCGGACGCTTGCGCATCGAGAACTAACGAAAGTAAAAAGATAGCGTTAAAGCAAATGAGAAAATTGGGAGCGAATATAATAACTACCGAAATGGCTCTATTCTCTCATATAGAGAATTCAAAAGTTCCTAATTTTAAAGATTTAAGCAAATTAGTAAAATAAATAAAAAATTATAAAAAATATTTAAAAAGGATTATTAAATGAGTAGAAGAAAATTTATAGCAGGAAATTGGAAAATGAATAATACCAATAAAGAAGCTTTGGAATTGGTATCTCAATTAAAAGATATGGTTAAAGAAACAAAAGATAGAGATATTATGATAGCTCCTACATTTACTTGTTTAAGCGATGTTTATAATGCAATCAAGGGAACAAATATTAAATTGGGAGCGCAGAATCTATATTTTGAAGAAAAAGGCGCTTTTACGGGGCAAATTTCAGCCGATATGCTTCTTTCGGTAGGATGCGAATATGTTATTATAGGACATTCTGAATGCAGAGACATATTCGGAGAAAAAGACGAACTTATCAATAAAAAAGTCAAAAGGGCTTTGGATAAAAATCTTATTCCCGTTTTATGCGTAGGTGAGCATTTGGAAGAGAGAGAAAAAGGAATAACTGCAGATATAGTAAGCGGACAAGTAAAACATGATTTAAAAGGTTTGAGCGAAATAGAAGCGTCTAAAGTTATAATAGCTTATGAACCCGTATGGGCGATTGGCACGGGAAAAACGGCGACTCCTCAAGATGCGGACGATGTTCATAAAACTATAAGAGAAACTTTGAAATCTATTTATAACGATAAAATTTCCGAAGATACGGTTATTTTATACGGTGGAAGCGTAAATGAAAAGAACGCTGACGATTTACTTAATATGCCAAATATAGACGGCGCTTTGGTTGGTGGAGCTTCTTTAATTGCGGATAAATTTGCAAGAATAGTTAATTATGTCGCAAAATAGGTATTGTGTTATAATTTAAGAATTATATAATATACTATTATGAAACGAATGAATAATGTAATTTATAAGATTATATATATAGTTCCGTTTGCTTTTTTATTTTGTTATAATATTGTTTTTAGCCAAACACCGAATATTTCAAAAAAAGAATTTTATTTTATGAAAGGAAGCATAGGCGGTTCGGCTATAACGATGTATCTCTACATTAGAGGAAACAGGATAACGGGCAGATATTATTACGACAGTATAAAACAGTTTATAGATATTAACGGAAATATAGATGGCGATACTTTTTATATTAACGAATTCGTTAATAATAATAAAATAGCGACTCTAAACGGGAATGTCTCCGAAAATATGTTTTTTTCGGGGGATTGGGTCTCGTCCGACAGAAACAATAAATATAATTTTAATTTTTCAAAACACAGTTCCTCTTTTATAAGCAAAGCGACTATTATTACTTCTTCGTTAAACATAGATTTGGAAAATAGCGGAAAATTCGAATCGAGCAGAGATGCCGTAGTGATTGAAAATTTAAAAAATTCTAAAGTATTGGATAAAATCTCAATCGATGTGGATGGAGTAAAATCTTTGAACGAAGATGGAATAGCTGCCATACTTAACAACGAAATAATAGCCGATTATAATAATTGGAAAGATAATTTATCTTCCGAAACCGACTTTAATGTAAAAAGAGAGATAAGAGTATCGTATTTGGATAATAAGATAATATCTTTTTCTATAAATAATTATTCTTATATAGGCGGAGAACATGGTGCAAATTCATCTATCGCCTATATTTATTCAATAGAAACGGGAAACAGAATCGGAACAAAGTTATCCGAATTGATATCTAACCCCAAAGATATGGATTTGATTAATTTGATGAGAAACAAATTATTAATGAATTATTCCGAAAGAGATTTTTTTGATTTTAACAATATAGAATTAAGCGACACTTTCGATATAACGCCAACGGGAATAAAATTTATTTATCCTATGTATAAAATATCGGACTATTCCAAAGGCATAATAGAAATTGAATTCACATTTTCAGAATTAAAGCCTTTCGTAAAAAATAACTCTCCGTTTTATTATTTATTTGAATAGGTTATAATTTTTATGGACGACAAAGATATACATAAAATAATGAAAGAGCTTTTAAAGGTTACCAAAAGTATGCCGATGCCTGTAGTAACCGAAATCAAAATGACTACGAATAAGGACGCTTATAAAATTTTAATATCGACTATGCTATCTTTAAGGACGAAAGATGCCGCTACAAGAGATGCCTCTATTAGATTATTTGAAAAGGCGGGAAATCCGAAAGAAATGCTTAAATTGAGCGAAGGAGAAATATCGAAACTGATTTATCCCGTAGGTTTTTATAGAGTAAAGGCGAAAAATATTTTGGAAGTGTCTAAAATTATTCTAGACGATTATAATGGAAAAGTTCCTGATGAAATAGACGAACTTCTAAAACTTAAAGGCGTTGGAAGAAAAGTAGCAAATTTGGTAGTTACAGAAGCGTTTGACAAAGACGGTATATGCGTTGATACTCATGTTCATAGAATATCGAACAGATTTGGATATGTTTTTACAAAGAATCCCGAACAAACCGAATTCGCCTTAAGAAAAAAACTTCCGAAAGAATATTGGCGAGTTTATAACGACACTTTGGTTATATACGGGCAAAATCTATGCAAACCTGTAAATCCTCAATGCGATAAATGTAGCGTTTCAAAATATTGCGATTATTTTAAGAATAAAGATTTATAAAATTAGTGGACTTATAAAAATCCTTATTATTAGAATTTTGTTAATAATAGATTGCCACGCTTACGCTCGCAATGACGATACAAAAGAGTTAAAGAATTTAATAACAACGGGCTTTAGCCCATTGTGTTAACAGTTCAGAAGGATGCAAAATTTCTAAAGGACGCAAAGAATATTAATAACAATGTGGCTTTTCCTAAAGGACGCCTTTGGC
>CAZRYV010000199.1:0-4028 GCA_964604385.1 uncultured Brachyspira sp. | reverse complement strand
AAGATACGATAAAAAAATATCCTCATCAATTAAGCGGAGGAATGCTTCAAAGAAGTATGAGAGGTGTGGCTTTATCGTGAGACCCAAAATTATTGGTAGCGGACGAACCTACAACCGCTATAGATTCTATAAGTCAAAGCTCGATAATGGAAGACTTTGTAAGAATAAAAAACGAAAATAAGGCTTCTATGATTTTTATATCGCATGATGTGGGAATATTGTCAAAAATATCGGATAAAATGATAGTTATGAAGAAAGGAAAAATTTTAGAAAGCGGAAATGTAGCGGATATAATTTTTAACGGCAAAGACGATTATACGAATTCTTTGGTTTCAAAAAGGATGGCGGTAATGAAAAAATTTAATTCTATAGTTTATAATACGGAGATAGAGGCATGACATTATTGGAAGCTAAAGACATAAGAGTAAGTTTCAGGAAAGAAAATCAGGAAAAAATATTCGGCAAAGAAAGGCAAACCGTTTTAAACGGAGTTTCGCTTAAATTAAAAATGGGCGAATGTTTGGGAATTATTGGAGAGAGCGGAAGTGGAAAAAGCACTTTGGGAAAAGTAATTTTAGGACTTCATAAACCAGAAAAAGGAACTGTTACCATAGACGGAATGAAATTATACGGAAAAAAATATAAAATGAAAAATATAAGATACGATATAAGCGTGGTTTTTCAAGATTATGTTTCTTCAGTTAATCCAAGATTTACCGTAATGTCCGCTTTAGACGAAGCTATCAATGTCCATATAATAAATACGGGCGAAAAACTTGATAAAATAAACAGAAGAAATATGGCTGTGGAGTTATTGAATAATGTCGGTTTAAATGAAAGTTTTTTGGGAAGATATCCTCATGAATTAAGCGGAGGACAACTTCAAAGAGTATGCATAGCGAGAGCGGTTGCCATTCATCCGAAAGTTATTTTGTTGGACGAAGCGGTAAGTTCTTTGGATGTTTCCACTCAAACGCAAGTTATGGATTATTTGATAAAATTAAGAAAAATATATCAATTCTCCTATATTTTTATTACGCATGATTTGTCTACCATAACTTATTTATGCGACAGAGTTTTGTTTTTTAATAACGGAAATATTATCGAAGAGGCGGATAATATAAAAAATTTAAATCGTGTAAAAACCGATTACGCTAAAAAATTGCTCGATTCGGTTAAGACTTTCGACATATTAAACATATCCCGAAATTTGAAAAATGAAAAATATGCTTGAAAATCTTAATAATTATAATAATCGTTATAATCGTTTGATAAAAGATTCGGATTATATAAAAATATTAATACCTTTCGTATTATCGACTATGACTCAGCCTTTATTGGGAGCGGTAGATACAGCCGTTGCAGGAAGATTAAACGACCCTGCATATATAGCGGGAGTTTCAGTAGGAAGCGTAGTATTCAATACGATATATTGGATATTCGGTTTTTTGAGAGTAAATACAACTTCTTTAAGCGCCATAGCTTTGGGAAGTGGTAAAAAAGAAGATAGAGCTTTTGCATTTTTTCAACCTTTATTTATAGCCTTAACGATAGCTTTTATAATATTAATTTTGCAAAAAATAATAATTCTTTATTGTAAAAACGCCTTCGATTTGGAAACTAAAGCTTTCGATTCTTTAAATATTTATTATAACATTTTAATATGGGGAGCGCCTTTTTTACTTTCAAATTATGTTATGTTAGGATGGCTTATGGGACAAAGAAAAATAAAAGCATCCTTAACAATGCAAATTACGGGAAATATTTTGAATATGATTCTTGATATTATATTGGCTTTAATATTAAATATGGAAGTTTTCGGAATCGCTTTGGCTACTTTGATTTCACAAATAGTTTCTTTTTTGATAGGGCTTTTATTCGTAATTAAATATGGTAATTTTGGAAAAATCAATTTAAAAAAATTAAAAGAAATAGGCAATTTTTCAAAGATAAAAGATTCTTTATATTCTAATATTTATTTAATGTTAAGAACCGTATGTTTAATAATTCAAATAAATATATTTACGGCTAAAAGCTCTTCTTTGGGAACTATAGCGATTTCGTCCAATTCTATTTTGCTTCAAATTCAATCGGTAATATCGTATATGTTTGACGGCATAGCCAATACCTCGAGCGTTTACAGTGGAAAATCTTTAGGAGCAAAAGATTTAAATTTATTAAAAGAAACTATTATTAAAAACATTAAATATTCTTTTATATTTATAATAATTTTAACTTCAATATATTTAATATTTAATAAAAATTTTATCAATCTTTTTACGGATAATTTAGAAGTTTTAAATTATTCTTACAAATATTATTTTTGGGTAGCTTTATATCCTCTAGTATCCGCTGTAGGATTAACTTTCTATGGAATTTTCACGGGAGCGTCTTTTAATAAACCCGTTTTTATATCGACTTTTTTAAGTTTATGTTTATTTTTAGCGGTTTTATTTTTAACTTTCGACAAATTTAAAAATAACGGACTTTGGATTTCGTTACTAGCTTTTTATTTTGGAAGAAGCGTTTTTTTGATACCGTTTGTAAAAATGTTGTTTAATAAAATATGTTCCAAATAACAAAATAAAATCAAGGAGAATATTTTGAATAAAGTAAGAAAAGAGATTTTAAAATTTAAATACGGAGAAGAAGATATTATTTTTCCCGTAGCGTATATTGAAGGAGAATCGGAAGGTCCAACTCTTGCGGTAATAGGCGGAATGCATGGAAGCGAATTCTGTGGTATAGAAGCCTCGATAAAATTATTGAAAGATATAGAAATCAATAAATTACAAATAAAAGGAAAATTGATAATAACTACTATATATAATCTCCCCGCTTTTAGAGAAAATGCGGCTTTCGTAGTTCCAAAAGACAATAAAAATCCTTTAAGACTTTTTCCCGGAGAAGAGAAAGGCACTTACACGGAAGTTATGAATTATCATTTTTGGAATAATGTTTTAAAAGATGTAGATTATTGCATAGAGCTTCATGGAGGAGATATTCCCGAAAAAATAGCAAACTGCATTTATGTTCCGATAGTCGGAGATGAAAAAACGGATTCTATTTCAAAAAAGATGGCTGAAGTTTATAATATAAAATATATAATAGAAACCGAAATGAATAAAGAAAATAAATACGGCGGAGCTTACAGCCGACTTGCATTTAGAGGAGTTCCTTCGATACTTGCCGAAGCGGGCGGAAACGGTTTGCTTGATGATATAAACACAAAAGTTCATTATGACGGAATTAAAAATATTATGATTTATTTAAATATGCTTAAAAACGAAAAAATAAAAGATACCGAAGAGAGAATAATTTTAAATTACACAGGCTCTATAAAAAGCGACTTCGATTTTGGAATGTGGTATCCTTTGACTGATGCGGGAGAATTTGTAAAAAGCGGAGATACTGTCGGAGAGATAAGAGATTACTACGGAGAGAAAATAAAAGAGATAAAAGCTTCTTATGACGGAATAGTATGCATATTGAAAACAAGTCCTTCATTAAAAGAAAACGATTCTTTGATAGAGATAAATAAAATAAAAGCGTAAAATTAAACTTTATGCTTACAAAATAAATATATTAAAAAATTAATTTCATTAAAATAATTATCTTTCATAAAAAGATTCGGAAAGCTTTATATCATTATCTCTAATCTTAAAATTTGTGTCATGTCTTTCGCTAAAAGGAACATAAAACATATTTTTATCTAATATTTCTAACATAATAGATTTTTTCTCTTCCAAATCTTTTCCATTAAAATCTTTATCCAATAAATTATCTGTTTCAAAATAATCTATTTTTAATCTATGATTTATAACGGATTTTTCTTTCATTTCATTGAATAATTCTTTAAATTCTTTATCACTTTTAACCTTATTAATTTTTTCAATCCAATTGGCGTTATAAGTTGCTATATCGCAGCGTATAAATTCACCTCCGCCTTCCCAATTAACCGTTTTAGAAATTCCGCCCTGTTCTCCTTCAATAACTTTTTTAAGTCTTTCAACTAAAATATCAAAATG
>CAZRYV010000198.1:2593-4060 GCA_964604385.1 uncultured Brachyspira sp. | reverse complement strand
TGACTTGACTTGACTTGACTTGACTTGACTTGACTTGACTTGACTTGACTTGACTATTCATAAAGCATAATATCCCCTTTTTCATAAAGTTATTTTACCATGATTTTTAAAAAATTGCAAATAATATGCGATATAAAGAATAAACAAACTATAAATAAAATATTATCTTAAATTATTGACATTGTAAATTTATGTAATATAATTATAATCAAAATTTTCAAATAGATTTTTAAATATTAAAAAACTTCAGGGGAAATTTATGTCTAAAGAAATTAAAAAAGTAGTTTTGGCTTATTCGGGAGGACTCGATACTTCCGTTATAATTCCGTGGCTTAAGGAAAATTATAATAATTGCGAAGTTATAGCGGTTTCTGCGGATATCGGACAGGGAACAGAACTCGAAGGACTTGAAGAAAAAGCTATAAAAACGGGCGCTTCCAAACTTTATATAGAAGATTTAAAAGAAGAGTTTATTCAACAATATATTTATCCGACTCTTCAGGCAGGAGCGATTTACGAAAACAAATATTTGCTCGGAACTTCTTTCGCTCGTCCTATAATAGCAAAAAGAATCGCAGAGATAGCGATTAAAGAAAAAGCGGACGCATTATGTCATGGATGCACGGGTAAAGGAAACGACCAAGTGAGATTCGAACTCGCTTTCAAAACTTTCGCTCCCGATTTGGAGATTATCGCTCCTTGGAGAGTTTGGAATATAAAATCTCGAGAACAGGAAATAGAATATGCAGAATCGCATAATGTCCCGCTTAAAATAAACAGGGAAACGAATTATTCAAAAGATAAAAATATATGGCATCTTTCTCATGAAGGACTCGATTTGGAAAATCCCGCAAACGAACCTCAATACGAAAAGAAAAATTTTCTTGAAATGGGCGTCTCTCCGATTCAAGCTCCAGATAAACCTTCATATATAACGATTGGTTTTGAAAAAGGAATTCCTATAAAACTTGACGGAAAAAAACTTAACGGAGTAGAAATGATAACCGCTTTAAATAAACTTGGTGGCGAAAATGGAATCGGCATTACAGATATAGTCGAAAATCGTCTCGTTGGAATGAAGTCTAGAGGAGTTTACGAAACACCCGGGGGAACTATTTTATATCATGCGCATGAAGTTCTTGAAAGCATTACTCTCGATAAAGAAACCTTAAGAGTTAAACAGCATTTGGCGATTAAATTTGCCGATATAGTTTATAACGGACAGTGGTTTACTCCTTTAAGAGAAGCTATGAGCGCATTTTTTACCGAAACTCAAAAAACCGTTACGGGAGAAGTTAAACTTAAACTTTACAAAGGCAATATAATAAATGCGGGAGTCGTATCTCCATACTCTTTGCATGACGAAGAGGTTGTAACTTTCGCCGAAGACAATGTTTATAATCAAGCGGATGCCGTAGGATTTATTAATCTTTTTGGGCTTCCTGTAAAGGTAAGAGCGCAAATGGA
>CAZRYV010000198.1:0-2493 GCA_964604385.1 uncultured Brachyspira sp. | reverse complement strand
AAAATAATGAAAAATAAAAAAATTTGGGCGGGAAGATTTACTAAAGAAATTGACGAGAGAGTAAACGATTTTAATTCTTCGATTTCGTTCGATGCAAGAATGTATAGAGAAGATATCGAAGGCTCTATAGCTCATGCGATTATGCTCGGCGAATGCAAAATAATCGATTTAAAAGAAAGTTATGCAATAGTCGAAGGACTTAAAGGCATATTAAACGATATAGAAAATGGAAAACTTAAATTTGATTTGAAAGCGGAGGATATTCATTCCTTTATAGAATCCGAACTTACCGCAAGATTGGGCGATACGGGAAAGAGACTTCATACCGCTCGCTCAAGAAACGACCAAGTGGCTCTCGATATAAGAATGTATTTAAAAAAAGAAATTAAGGAAATAAAAAATCTTATAAAAAAACTTATAACAGTTTTAACGGATTTATCAGAAAAAAATCTAAAAACCGTTATGGCAGGATACACTCATTTGCAGCGCGCTCAACCGATAACATTCGCTCATTATCTTATGGCTTATTCGCAAATGTTTTTAAGAGATTTGGAGAGACTTGAAGACGCTTATAAAAGAACAAATATTATGCCTTTGGGAAGCGGGGCTTTGGCGTCCACAACCTACCCTATCGACAGACAAAGAGTTTGTAATTTACTAAAATTTAACGAAATTACTCAAAATTCAATCGATGCCGTTTCAGACAGGGATTTTTGCATAGAGATTGCATCGGCGTTATCGATATTAATGATGCATCTTTCAAGATTTTCTGAAGAGATAATTTTATGGTGTTCTTGGGAATTTAAATTTATAGAACTTGACGACTCTTATTCTACAGGTTCGTCAATAATGCCTCAAAAAAAGAATCCCGATATTGCAGAACTTATAAGAGGAAAAACTGCGAGAGTTTACGGAGATTTAAATACTCTTCTTACAATGATGAAAGGACTTCCGCTAGCGTATAATAAGGATATGCAAGAAGACAAAGAGGCGATTTTTGACGCTATCGATACGGTTAAACTTTCTCTTAACGCATTTATTCCTATGATTGAAACAATGAATATAATTCCCGAAAATATGAGAGAGGCTGCGGCGAAAGGCTTTATTAACGCTACCGACTGCGCCGATTATCTCGTTAGAAAAGGGCTTCCTTTCAGAGACGCTTATAAAATCACGGGAGAGATTGTCCGTTCATGTATTGAAAATAATCTTACTCTCGAAACTTTTCCGATTGAAAAATATAAAGAATTTTCTCCACAATTTGAAGAAGATATATTTGAATCGATAAACCTTGAAACTTGCATAATGCAAAGAAAAGTTGCGGGAGGACCGTCTCCCGAATCGGTTAAAGCTCAAATTGAATATACGAGGAAAAAACTTAAATAAAAGTAAAAAAATAATAAAAGTAAATAATAAATAATTTAATATTTGGAGGCAATTAATGAAACATTTGCTTAAAATGCTCGATTTATCGAAAGAAGAAATTTTTGATATTTTAAATCTTGCAGTCAAACTTAAAACGGAAAATAAAAATAAAATCGAACATCATATTCTTAAAGGAAAAACTTTGGGTATGATTTTTCAAAAGTCGTCTACTAGAACGAGAGTATCTTTTGAAGTGGGAATGTATCAACTTGGCGGGCAGGCTTTATTTCTTTCAAGCAACGATTTGCAAATTGGACGAGGAGAACCTGTGCAGGATACGGCAAGAGTTTTATCCCGTTATTTGGACGGAATTATGATTCGGACATTTGCGCAAAAAGAAGTGGAAGATTTGGCAAAATACGGTTCTATTCCTATAATAAACGGACTTACAGATTTCGCTCATCCATGTCAAGTGCTTGCCGACCTTATGACGATTAAAGAATTTAAAGGAAAATTTGAAGGACTTAAAATGTGTTTTATAGGAAGCGGAAATAATATGGCTAATTCCTTAATCGTAGGCGGACTTAAAGTCGGAATGAAAGTTTCCATAGCCTGTCCGAAAGATTACAAACCTGACGAAGAAGTGATTAATTTTACAAAAGAATACGAAGATAAATTTACAATAACCGAAAGCGTAGAAGAAGCCGCAAAAGATTCGGATATTCTTTTCACGGATGTTTGGGCGTCTATGGGAGAGGAAAAAGAAGCGGAAAAAAGAAGAAAAATTTTAAAATGCTATCAAATTAACGATACGGTTATGTCTTTGGCAAAATCTGACGCTATAGTTCAGCATTGTCTACCCGCTCATAGAGGCGAAGAGATTACCGAAAAAGTTTTTGAAGAACATGCCGATGAAATTTTTGAAGAAGCGGAAAATAGACTTCATGTCCAAAAAGCCGTTATGGTAAAATTGATGAGTTAAAACATAAAAACTTATTAATATATCCGTTCTATTTATTCAACGAACGATAGAAAATATTTCAGATTACGATTAATTATAATATCGTATTAACTTATTTTTCAAATCTCAATCTAACCGAATTTGCATGAGCCTCTAATTTTTCATTT
>CAZRYV010000197.1:0-4065 GCA_964604385.1 uncultured Brachyspira sp. | reverse complement strand
GATATGGTTGATTATCTTTGGGAGAGAAGAGAGAAAATTTTAGGCAGATTGGAAAGTCTTATAAACGAAAGATTGAAATAAAAAATTGAAAAAAAATAAAATAATATGAGAGGTTTAAAATTAAAATGGTTTTTTTGTATAAAAGATACGGAGACAAAAGCAACAGACTTTTACAAAATCTACATTTCGAGGCTTATTGCAAATATAACGATATTGAATATCATAATCTTGAATTTTACGATATGGAAGATTTTTACGGAATAAAAGATAAATACAGTTTTAAGAAAATTCCTAAAATATTTTTACCGACATTAAATATCCGTTATAGCATAATTGAAAATATTTCCAAATTTGCAAGTAAATTAAATATCAAAAATTTTTTAATATTCGATTATATGAATATTGAAGATAATAACAATATGGAACTTTACGACAAACAAATATTAAATAACAGAGATAAAACGATTTTTGTATCGGGGTGGGAATTTAGAGTTCCCGCCCTTGCATATAAATACAGAGATTATTTTAAAGAAAAATATACGCCAAAATTAAAAAAGTCTTCATATATATATATATATATATATGAATAAATTCAAAAATTACGATATAAAAGTTGGCATTCATATAAGAAGAGGCGATTATATAGGATGGAATAACGGAAAATATTATTACGATGACGAAGTTTATAACGACAAAATCGAACAATTTGCAAATTTATTTAAAGACAAAAAAATATTATTTATTTTATTTTCAAACGAAGAGATAACATTAAAACCGAAACATGATTATATTATTTCAAAATTAGATTGGTATGAAGACCATTATTTATTAAGTTTATGCGATTATATAATCGGCGCTCCTTCCACATTTACGATTTGGGCGAGTTTTATCGGCAATGTTCCTTTGATGCATATTTACGATAAAAACGATAAAGTCAATTTTGACAGTTTTAATGCGAATATAAGCAAAACGCCTATTTGATTTATAATTTAAAAAATCTTAAATAAATTCCTAATCTGACGAATGATTCTCTTAATTTCCCTACTCACATTATGTTTAAGCGAAAATGGAATCAAACCGAATCTTTTAACCGCTATTTCAAAATCGGCTTGAGAGTCGCATTCTATTTTTGACGGATGAATAATATTTTCAAAATCTATCGGATAAGTTTTGCGATTTGCATTTTCATCGTTCGGGTTGCTCGTATGCGTGGAATCTTCTCCAAAACCTATATTAGAAGTTAAATTCAAACTCGGATTAATGCATAGTCCGTCTTTTGAAATTATTACATAAGTCCATTGATAATCCCAAGTATTTATATCTGCGGTTCTATAAAACCAATTCTGCCAATAATCTCTTATATTAAAATCTTTATATCTTTTCTTCAAAGTTTTTTTCGTATCTTTAAAACTTACGGTTTTCATCGTAGCGTCATAATATTTCCAAGCTCTTCTCCAACTCGCCCAACCCCAACAATGCTGAACTGTGGCAAAATAATAACTTGCATCCGAAACTTTTCTGTCTAATGGGGAATCGCCCGCTATATGCATTATTCTTTCGTTGTCTTTATAATAATTTAAAAGTTTTTCGCAAAAATTAAAAAATGAAATTTCGGGTAAAACATCATCTTCCAAAATTATTCCCTGTTCGACATTTTCAAAAAACCAACTTATCGCATTTGCAACTCCGAAACAACAGCCTCCGTTTTTATCTTTAAATAAAGTTTTAACATGTATTGTATTGTATTGTATTGTATTGTATTGTAGGATTTGATAGATTCTAAAACGGCTTCCCGTGTCTCCAAACATTTTATTTTTTCGTTTTCGTCTCGCCAACCATCCGCCGCTATATATAAATATTTTGGGTTAATCTTTTTTATAATTTCCAAAACTTTTAAAGTGGTTTCTTTCCTTTTGAAAATTATTAACAGTATCGGAGTTTCAAACATTATTATCTCCCCGTTAATCCGATTTTCTTTAATAAATATCTTCTTATTTTATCTCGCAATTTAAAAGTGGGGATAAACCATACTATTTTATCTATTTGTTTTCTCTTTTTATTATTTTCTTCGTAAGTTGCATTTCCGCCCGATTCTATCCAAATTTTATTATTTTCTTCCCATTCTTTATTATAAGTTCCTCGCCAAAATTTCGCAGGTCCAATGGCATGAATTATATGAGCGGATGCCGATATATTAGAATTTGGATAAGCTCCGTAGCTTTCGGTTAAATCTTTTGTTTCTATATCAAATTCTTGTATAAGCAAATTTAATACGGATTGGTCGTTAGTTTTATATTCTTCCGCTTTATCATATAACCATTTTGACATTATTTGATAATTTTTTATATTGTCGTTAATTAAAAATACCGCCGCAATAATAGATATTTTATTTAAATCATAACCTTTAACCAAACCGATATTCTCTTCGGTAAAATTTCCCGAGATTGGCATTTTATTTGCAAAATACGAAATCGCTAAAGGAGTTTTAATATCGATAATTTCAGAAATATCTTTTTGAATAACTATATCCGTGTCGATATAAAATACTTTCTCGTATCGTTCAAGCAAATTGAAAGCCTCAAAACGAGCATAAGTAAAACTGCTAAAATAATTTAATTCCCTCAAATTGAGCATTTCTTTTGAAAACGGCGATTTATATATTTCGATTATTATTCTTGGAAAAATCTTTTTAAGGGCTTTTTCGTCTTTTGCTTCAAGTTTATTCGTGTAAAAAATTATATCGTAATCTTCCGATTGTAAATTCTGAAATAAATATTTTTTAGCTCCGATAATTACATTTCCCACCGCAAAGGCTTCGTTTCCCGTAGAGCATAATAATAAGGCGATTTTCTTTTTCATAAACTATCATATTATCAAAATTAATAATATTATATCATTAATTTATATTTATTGCAAATTTTACAAACTATTAAAAAATATTATATCTAAAACCGTATTTTTCGCCCATTCTAACTCTATAAATATCTCTCAATTTTTTATTCGGTATCCACCAAGCGACTTTATTTATTTCTTTCATTTTATTTTCAACATATTTCGGGTCGTAAGCCGTTCCGCCCGATTCTATCCAAATTTTATTATTTTCATTCCATTCTTCATAATCGTGTTTATCCCAAAATTTCCCGCCACAGCATGCATGAATTATATTTGCATCTTTTACGCCTTTTGGAGAAAGTTTATATCTGTTGTAAGCATCGGAAAAACCAAAAATATCCAAATTAAACTCTTGCGCCGCCAAATTCATAGTCGGTTGGTCTGCCATAAGCCATTTTTCTGACATTTTATAAAGCCAATCTTTTATTTCGTTTCCGTTTTTTATCGAATCGTTAATTATAAATACGCCCGAGTTAAAAAATTTCTTATCCAAATCGTATTTTTCGGATTTAAATTTTTGAGCAAATAATTTAGATTGCACATTGCTTCTAACAATAGTATCTTCAAAACATACGCCCATATTTTGATTTATATTTAGCAAATCTATTATATCTTTTTGAATGAGTATATCCGTATCAAAATATAAAACATTATTGTATTTTTCAATTAAAGAAAAACATTCGTATCTTGCAAAAGCCATAATAGTCCAACATAAAGCGCAATTGCTATTTTTAAACGATTTTGGAAAAGGAGATTTATATATATTTATTATTGTATTTTGATAAATATTTTTTACTGCGTTTTCGTCTCTTTTATCCAACTTTTTATTTACATAAAGAACGATATCGTATTCTTCTTGCGGAAGTGAAAAATGCTTTTTTAATCCAATTAAAACATTTCCTGCGGCAAACAATTCATTAACGGTTGTGCATAAAACTACGGCTAATTTTTTCTTAAATCGCATCGCATTCCCCTAAAAAGAAATTGATAACCGAAAATTTGACAACAAAAAATTTTATAGTTAAAAATTTAATTGTGAAAAAGCAATGATAAAACAATGCAATGACAAAATCCCCTGAAAAGAATGCAGAGGTTATATGAAAAAAATTTAAATTATTGGCGTATTGTATTGTATTGTATTGTATTGTATTGTATTGTATTGTATTGTATTGT
>CAZRYV010000196.1:0-4083 GCA_964604385.1 uncultured Brachyspira sp. | reverse complement strand
CTCAGGCGATTGCAAATCTTACTAAAGATATACCGATACTTATAACTGCTGTTACCGACCCGGCGTACGCAAAATTGGTGGCAGACAATAATTTGCCCGGAGGAAATGTCACGGGAACTTCCGATTTAAATCCCGTAAGCGAACAAATGGATTTATTAAAAAAATTGATTCCAAATGCAAAGAGAGTCGCTTTTTTATATAATTCGAGCGAACAGAATTCAAAATTTCAGGTTGATATCGCAAGAAAAAAAGCGGAGCAAATTGGTTTAACTTGCCGAGACGCTACCATAACGAATCCAAACGAAATACAGCAGGTTGTCCAAAATCTTGTGGGAAAAGTCGATGCAATTTATACGCCTACCGATAGTATGGTGGCAGCCGCTATGCCTACGGTAATATCAATAACAGAACCTGCAAAAATTCCCGTTATATGCGGCGAAGAGGGACATCTTGAAGCGGGCGGTTTGGCTACTTACGGAATCAATTATTACGAACTTGGAAAATTGACTTCAAAGCAAGCGGTAAAAATATTGAAAGGAGAATCAAAACCTGCGGATATGCCGATAGAATATTTGCAGAATTTATCTTTAAAAATAAACACAAATGCGGCTCAAAAATTAGGAATTGTAATTCCTACGGATTTATAAAAATAATTTTAAATATTTAAAGCCCGTATTAATCTTAATAATTTTAATATGGGCTTTTATTTTATAAATTTTATAATAAATATTTGATGATAAATTTTATAAATTGTAATAACAAATAAAATAATAAAAAAATTAAGTAAAAAAATAAATGTTTAATATAAAAATAATTATAAAATATGACGGAACGGATTTTTGCGGATGGCAGATTCAACCGAATTTGAGAACGGTTCAAGGCGAAATATATAAAGCCGTTCAAAAAATATATTCCGAAAAAATAACAATATACGGATGCGGAAGAACGGACGCGGGAGTTCATGCGATTGGGCAGGTTGCAAATTTTAGAATTCCGAAAATGCTCGTTCCTATAGAGAAAGTTCATATAGCTTTAAATTCTTGTTTACCAAAAGATATAAGAATAATGTCGGCGGAAATTATGCCCGAAAGTTTTAACGCTAGAGTTTCCGCCAATTTTAGAGAGTATTTATATATAGTTTATAACGGAGAGATTTCATGTCCATTTTACGAAAGATACGCATGGTTTTACAGAAAAAATATTATAAACGAAAAATTAATTAACGAATATGCGAAATATTTTATCGGAGAACATAATTTTACTTCGTTTTGTTCTACCGAAGACGAGAACGATTCCAAATTCCGATATATAGAGCGAGTTTTTGCTATAAGAAAAAAAGACATAGTATATTTGATAATAAGAGGAAACGCTTTTTTGCATAATATGGTTAGAATTATGGTAGGAACTTTAATCGAAGGGCAGAGAAAAAATAAACATTTAAATTTTATAGAAGATATAATAAAAGAAGAGGACAGAACTAAAGCTTTGGTTACCGCTCCGGCGAATGGATTATATTTCAGAAAGGCGTTTTTCTTTTAAATTTTAATCAAAATTAACCTTTATTACTAAATGATTTTATTTTGAGTTTACCACCATGGTATCCACCAAATTTTACTACTAACTTTCATAAGGTCTTTTAGTTCGTCATGTGTATTGTTTCGTTCGTCAATAAATTTATCCGATTGTTTAGCAAAAGTATAATCGAGATTTGGATAACGAATTCCCGGAATAGTAATTTTTAAATTGCAACTTGACGGACTATTGAATGTAATAGTTCCTCGACTAATAATTTGAGTATTTGAACAAATTATATTTACAGTATAAGGATAATTAAAAGTATTATTAATTTCTCCATAAATAGCGGCATTTAAAGAACTATTGTCTTTTATTATATTAAAACCAGTAATTAAAATGCCTCCTTCTTCTCTACCAATCCAAAAACTGCCGGGTATTTCACGCGAATAATTAGTCCAAGTTCCTATAATTTCGTCTTTAGAATGACTACCTCCACCGTAACTATTTCCCCCATAATTATTTCCACCATAACTACCGTTTCCGCCGCTCATTATATTGTCTGCGCCACAGCTTACAAAAAATAATAATATTGATGATAAAAATATAATTGCATGTTTTTTCATAATACTTACACCTTAAAATTTAATATCTGTCTATAAGATATAAAAAACAAAAAAATAGTCAAGCATTTTTTTAGTTTAAAATATGATAGAAAACTCCATTACTAACGATATTTTTGGCATAAAAAATAACAAGAACTTTGACAAATAGAAATTTTTTAATATAATTTACGCATGCATATAATATCGGGATATAAAAAAAATAAAAAAATAATTACTCCGAAAAGAGATTTCAGACCTACTCAAAGCAAAGTTAGAGAGGCTTTATTTAATATAATAGAAGTTAAAGATAAAACATTTTTGGATTTATGTTCTGGAAGCGGAGCGATTGGTTTTGAGGCTTTAAGTCGTGGAGCTTGGCGCTGCATTTTTGTGGAAATAGACAGAGAGGCTGTGCAAAATATATTTACTAATGCAAAAAATATATTTGAAAACGAAAATGAAAAATATAAAATAAAAAGAATTGCTGCCGAAGATTATACGAAAAGAACAAATGAAAAATTCGATATAATTTATTTTGACCCGCCTTATAATTCTAAAATTTACGACATAGTGATAAACGCCATAATAGAAAGAAATTTATTAAACGAAAACGGATATTTAATAGCGGAATCGAGCTATAAATATTATAAAAAAAATTTGGAGAATTTTTTAGAAAATTATAAAGTTAATATGAAATATGATATAAAAATTTATGGCGAAAATGTATTAATAATTTTAAAAAATTGAAAAATTATTAAAAAATAATTTTGAAAAAAGCGATTTATAATTGATATTATATTAAAATAATGATATACTAAAATTATGAGGGATAAAGTAATTTGTTTATCGTTTATTTTATTTGTATTTTTATTCGCAATTGTAGTTAAACTGTTTCGGATTAATATGGACTTTGCCGAAAGCTACATTAATATTACGGTTAAGGGGGCGGTTATGAATAGAGGAACTTATCTTTGCAAATACGGAATATCGGTTGCCGAAGTTTTGGAAATGTCGGGCGGAATGAGGGAAAGCGGATATTTGCCCGAAGGGTTTGATTATAATATGCCGATAACCGAAGATATTATAATCAATATACCAAACAAATATTCAATTATAAGAAAACATTTTGAAGAGAATTGATTATGAAAAAAGATTTTGTAAGTATTTTTAATAAAGATATTTCAGAAGACATTTCGATAGACGAATACGAACTTGACGGTTTGCTTGATAAAAATGTTGAAATAAAAGAAAACGAACTTCCAACCGTTTTAATCGATAAAGAAGACGATACAAATAAATATATAAATATAAATAATAACTCCGATTTAAATTTATTAAATTTAAATGAAAATAAAAATATTGAAGATAATAATGAAATTAAAACAAATGAAAACGAAATTGAAAATAATGAAAATGATTTTAACGAATCATATAATGAAGAAAATAATTCATACGAAAATTTAGAAAACGAAGTAGGTTTAACCGAAAGCGATTTAATTGATATTGAATTTGTGGATGATTTTAATTTAGAGGATGCCGTTTTTAATAGCAAAGGCAATGATATTTATAAAAATAATTCCGAAAAACTTAATATTAACGATATTGAAGAGACTGATTTAATAGAAGAAAATAATTTAAAGAAAGAGGATGAGATTGTAGAATGCGAAGATAAAGAAGTCGTTGTGCCTTACCTTGATGATGTCGATTATATAGACGAAAGTGATTATATCAATTCTATAGATTCCAACGAAGAGATAATAGAATTATCGGGAAACGAATTGGATTTAATAACTAAAGACGAAGACATAAGCGAGGATGAAGGAAATATTTTAAAAGTATCGGGCGGTAATATGAGAAAAGATAATTTTTTATTGGAAGAACAAACTATAGAAAACGAATCGGAACATATTGGCGATATAAACGGTATAGACAGAGAAAAAGAAGAGCAGGCAAAAACCGATTATTA
>CAZRYV010000195.1:0-4167 GCA_964604385.1 uncultured Brachyspira sp. | reverse complement strand
TTATACAAGTTGCCTTCGAACATAAGTCTCGGCATAACATAAACATATATCGCCCCCAATTTTGCTTCAAATTTTGCAGGTAATAATACATAAAACCGCATACTTCCCGTAGAGCGTCCGCCGTTATCGTCATAAAGATAATTATTTAAAGCGTCTTCGGCATATCCCGCATCTATCGTAGCCCATCTGCTTCCAATACCGTAATAATATGCGAGTTTAACGGGCAAACTTATTTGAACGGGAAAATTATCGAATCTTGTAAGCATAATCTCTCCGTATAAAGAGCCACCTATAACCATAGGAGCTGTGGAAGTGCCGGGAACATCGTTGGTTATGGTAGAAAGTTGAATTCCATAATGCAAAGATAAAGAAAATTCATTCATCAAACCGCCTCTAAACATAAAAGAAAATTTAGGAGTTGAACTTATCGACAATCTGCCTCCGTAATAATTTCTATCTGCAACCAAAACTGAAATCGGCAAATTGAATCTGTATTTTTCCATTGCAATTCCAAAAACTATAGAATGACTATGAGCGATTGGTATTTTTTCTTTTAAATCGTTATATAAAGAAAACTGATAACCGAAGCCGAAAATACCATAACTTAAACCTATAAAACCTTTAGGTAAAAAAGCAAATAACCTCTCTCCCGCTTCATTCGTTTTATTGTTATCGACTATATGCCTCAAATCAAGTAAAGAAATTCCCAATTTAAAAGGAGTGTCTTTTTCCATTAATGGCGAAAAATCGTATATAGTTCCTATTCTATCGGTTCCCGCTCTCGAAGAAGTAACTCCCTCGATTAAATTATGCAAGTTATCCTTATCGACAATATCGTCTATTGCAAACGATAAAGAATTAAATATAAAAATCAAAGGCAGTATATAAACAATTTTTTTCATTGTCTCTCCGTTATTATTTTTTATTATTTTTATTTTATTACTACAAATATTTTATTATAAATATTTAAATAGAAAAACATATATTAAAAGGATTTGTAATAGTCTATAATAAAAAAGCGTTTTTTTCAAGTATTATATATAAAATATTGCCTCTAATCAAAAAGATTTAAATAATATTTAAAAAGCTCTTTTTTGGTAGAATATAAACTAACTCCTTTTACGGGACTTATTTTTAAAGTAATAGTTGCGATTTTAACTTTTAAATTATTTATACAATATTAGATTTAAAAATTTACTTCAAGTATTGCCAAGTAAACAATCGATTTAATTATTAATAAACCTATTGAAGTTTATCAAATTATTAATTATAATCTTTTTAATAGATTTTAAAATATTAGGAATTTTTATTTTATGGAAAAAGTTAATATAAGTCTTATAGGCGTTGGTAGAATGGGACAATTCCATCTCAATGTTATAAATCAAATAAACTCTATAAATTTAACGGGAATTTACGATACAGATAAAAAACATTTAAATGAAATTTCAAGCAAATATAATTTAAATAGTTTCGGAAGTTTGGAAGAAGCCACTGACGAATGCGACGCCGTTATAATAGCTAGTCCGACAAAATTTCATTTCGACATAGCCAAAAAATCCGTTCAAAAAGGAAAGCATGTTTTAGTCGAAAAACCGATGACTGAAAATTATATTCAAGCTCAAGAACTTGAAAAGATTGTAAAAGAAAAAAATATTATATTTCAAGTTGGGCATGTGGAAAGATTTAACGGCGCTGTTCAGGAATTGCATCATATAATAGAAAATCCATATTTAATAGAAGCTAGAAGATTGGCGCCGTTCACTCCGCGTATAACCGATGTTGGAGTGGTATTCGATATCATGATTCATGATTTGGATATAGTCACTTCTTTAGTAAAAAAACCTTTAATAAGATTTTCGGCAAACGGAAAAAGAATAAAAACAAAAAACGAAGATATCGCAAGCGCATTATTGGAATTTGAAGGAAATACAATAGCGACAATAAGCGCAAGCAGAGTAACGCAGGAAAAAATCCGAACTTTAGCGATTAGCACGGAAGAAGCGTATTTTATATTGGATTATGCAACGCAGGATATAACTATACATCGTCAGGCGGCAAGTCAAAGTAAAATAAAAACTTCAATTGGAATAAATTATACTCAAGAATCGATAATAGAAAGAGTTTTTATTCACAGAGATAATCCGCTTAAATTGGAAGACGAACATTTTGCAAACTGTATATTGGGTAAAGATAAAAAATTGGTTTCCATAGAAGACGATGTTCGCACGATTAAACTTACCGAAAGTATTTTAAATAAAATAAAAGAAACTTGGTAATAATATTTTTTATTTTTATTTTATTATTATTTTTATTTATTATATAAATATTGAAAAATAATTGTTTTTGTTATATCATTAAAAATATATTTAATTTATAATTTTATTAATTTTAATTAAGGAGAATAAAATAATGGTTAAATTTTCAGATTTAGGTTTAGTCAATAGTAGAGAGCTTTTTAAAAAAGCGGTTAGCGGAGGATACGCAATCCCGGCTTTCAATTTCAATAATATGGAACAACTTCAGGCTATAGTTCAGGCATGCGCCGAAACAAAAAGCCCCGTTATACTTCAAGTTTCTTCGGGAGCAAGAAAATATGCCAATCAAACTTTATTAAGATATATGGCTCAAGGCGCCGTAGAATATGCAAAAGAATTGGGAGTCAATGTTCCAATAGTTTTGCATTTAGACCATGGCGATAGTTTGGAACTTTGCAAAAGCTGTATAGAATACGGTTTTTCTTCCGTTATGATAGACGGCAGTCATCATGAATACGATAAGAATGTCGAATTAACTAAAAGCGTTGTAGAATACGCTCATAAATACGATGTTACGGTAGAAGGCGAACTTGGAGTATTGGCGGGAGTGGAAGACGATGTGTCGGCAGAACATCATACTTATACGCGTCCTGAAGAAGTTGAAGATTTCGTTAAAAAAACGGGAGTAGATTCCCTTGCAATATCAATAGGAACAAGCCATGGAGCCTATAAATTTAAGCCCGGACAAAATCCTAAAATAAGACTCGATATTCTTAAAGAGATAGAGCAAAAAATTCCGGGTTTCCCTATAGTTTTACATGGTTCTTCGAGCGTTCCTCAAGAATATGTTAAAATGATTAACGAAAACGGAGGAAAATTAGACGACGCTATCGGAATTCCTGAAGAGCAGTTAAGAGAAGCCTCAAAAAGCGCCGTATGTAAAATTAATATAGACAGCGATTCTAGACTCGCTATGACAGCCGCTATAAGAAAAGTATTTCATGACGACCCTAAAGAATTCGACCCAAGAAAATATCTTGGACCTGCAAGAGATGAAATGAAAAAACTTTATATGCATAAAATAAATAATGTTTTGGGAAGCAACAATAAAATATAAGGAGAATATTATGGGAAAACAACATAGAAAAGTGGTTAAAAGAAAAAGAGCCGCAAGAAGAATAAAAAGACAGAAAGAAGCGCTAAACGGTAAAACAAAATAAGAAATAAAATAAGGGCGTAAGTTATTCTTATGCCCTTAATATTTTAAAAATTTTCTTGATTAAAAAATTGATAATAAAATAAAATCAAAAATAATATTTATATAAGGATATAAAATGAAAAAAATAATGACTTTTATAATTTTTGCTATTTTAATTTCATGTTCAAATAAAACGGAAAAATCTCCTTTGGCTATACAAACGGATTTTGGGAGAAAAGATAACGCCGTTGCAAGTATGTATGGAATCGCTTTAAGCGTGGATAAAGATTTAAAAGTTTACGATTTAACTCATGAAATTCCTGCTTATAATATTTGGGAAGCGGCTTTGAGATTAGACCAAACGGCGAGATATTGGCCCGAAGGAACGGTATTTATTAATGTGGTTGACCCCGGAGTCGGAACCGAAAGAAAATCTGTCGTTATGAAAACTAAAAATAATTATTATTTTGTGACGCCAGATAACGGAGCTTTAACTTTTGTGGCGGAAAGTTTGGGAATCGAAGAAGTCAGAGAGATAGACGAAGCGATTAACAGAAGAGAAAATTCAGAAGAATCCTATACATTTCATGGGCGTGATGTTTATGTATATACGGGAGCAAAATTGGCTTCAA
The DNA here is from genome assembly GCA_964604385.1 of uncultured Brachyspira sp. Classification (GTDB taxonomy): domain Bacteria; phylum Spirochaetota; class Brachyspiria; order Brachyspirales; family Brachyspiraceae; genus Brachyspira. The sequence continues at coordinate 82 of CAZRYV010000195.1, read as the reverse complement.
AACAAATTACCTTTGAAAAAGTGGGAAAATCTTTGGGGACTAATATTACTAAAATAAATTACGAAAAAGCAAGATTTGAAGA
>CAZRYV010000194.1:0-4192 GCA_964604385.1 uncultured Brachyspira sp. | reverse complement strand
TAAAATAAAAAACCCGCCGTTTTAGGCGGGCTTAATTTTTTATAATAAATTTCTAATTTCTATAAGGCGAAATATCCCTTAACCTTGCGACTATCTTCTCCAAAGCGTCCGCAGTATAAAGTATTTCGTCCATAGTGTTTTCAAGCGACAATGAAAATCTTGTGGAACTATGAGCGTATTCAAAAGGAACTCCCATAGCCTGCAAAACGGGAGAAGGCTCTAATGTCCCTGAAGAACATGCGCTTCCACTCGAAGTGCATATACCGTAGCCGTCAAGCAATAGAAGGACGGATTCTCCCTCTATATTTTTGAAACTTATATTTGTCGTATTACTCACTCTGTTTGCATTTTTTCCGTTTATCTTTATATCGCCTATTCTTTTTATAACTTCCTCTTCGAGTTTGTCTCTTAATTTTGAAGTATGCTCGTTAAATTTTGGAAGTTCCGCTTTAACCATAGAACATGCTTTGCCGAGTCCCACGATATAAGGCACATTTTCCGTCCCCGCTCTTCGTCCTCTCTCCTGATGCCCTCCCGTTTGAAACGCCCTTAATTTTGTTCCGTTTTTTATATATAATGCGCCTATGCCTTTTGGGGCATGTATTTTATGTCCCGCTATGGTAAGCATATCTATATAAGGTTCGTTTTTCATGTTAAGAGGAAGTTTGCCCGCAGCCTGAACGGCGTCTACATGCAAAACGGCTCCCGCATTTTTTACTATCTCCCCTATTTCTTTAATTGGAAAAATAACTCCCGTCTCATTATTTGCATACATTATCGAAACTATGGCGGTATTTTCGTTTACGCTTCTTCTCAACTCTTCCAAATCGATATTTCCGTCATTATTCACATTCAAAAGTGTTATTCTATATCCTAATCTCTCCAAAGATTTGCAAGTTTCTATAACGGCGGGATGTTCCACTTTTGTCGTTATAATATGATTTTTGGTGGGATATGCCTCTATAGTGCCTCTTATAGCCATATTATCTCCCTCGCTTCCGCAAGATACGAAACATACTTCTATAGGCTCGCATCCCAAAAAATCCGCAACCTGCCCTCTAGCGTTTTCCATCTCTTTGTGGATGCCTCCCGCTACCGTATACATACTTGAAGGATTAAAATATTTACTCTTAAAATAAGGGAGCATAGCCTCCAAAACTTCTTCGTATACTCTCGTTGTGGCGTTATTGTCCATGTAAATTAATTTTTTATCTTCCATACAATATAATATCTCCAATCAAAAATAGAAATTTAAAAATCAAACTTCCACAACTTCCAAATCCTTATTTACTATCTCTTTAATTTTAGGTTCAACGAAACCTTTTAAAGTATTTTTAGAAGCGAAACATGAAGAGCAAGCGCCTTTAAATGATATAACGACTTTATTTCCGTCAACATCCACAAGTTTGCAACTTCCACCGTCCATTTTAAGCATCGGATTAATAACGGTTTCCAAAGCTTCTTCGATTTTTTTAACTTTTTGCACGGTAGTAAGAGGAGAATTTGCTGCTATTCTTTCCCTTTCTGCAAGTTCTTCGTTAAGTATATCTTCCAATTTTACCTTACAAGCACCGCATCCTCCGCCCGCTTTCGTATAAAAAGTTATCTCTTCGACTGTATTTAAATTATTTTCTCTTATCGTTCTTTTTATTTTGGTGTCTGTTATCCCAAAACATTTACAAACTATAGCGCCTTCGTCATGCTCGTCATCCGAAGTAATTATTCCTCTATAATTATTTATCGCTTTCTCCAAAGTTTCCATTCCCATTACCGAGCAATGCATTTTTTCTTCGGGCAAACCTCCCAATTCTTCGGCTATATCTCTGTTCGTAATATTTTTAGCTTCGTCAAGAGTCTTGCCTTTAATCATTTCTGTAAGTATACTGCTGCTCGCTATAGCGGAAGCGCATCCGAAAGTTTGGAATTTAGCGTCCGTTATTTTTTCCGTAGCCTTATCTATTTTTAAAGTTAATTTTAAAGCGTCTCCACAGACTATGCTTCCCGTCATAGCTTCGGCATCGGGATTTTCTATCTCTCCCACATTTCTTGGATTTATGAAATGGTCTTTAACCTTATCGGTATATTCCCACATAGTTTACCTCCATTATTATTTTTAATTATTATATTTTTAGTTATTTTTTAAATTATAATTTAACTAAAAATATAATATATCGAAACAAATAATTATTTATTTATCTCGTCCAAAAGTTGCTGTATATTCGCCTGACAACCTCCGCAGCCCGTTCCAGCTTTAGTTGTTTCTCCAACCTCTTCAACGGTTTTTAATTTTTTAGAGATTATCGCTTCTCTAACTTCTTTCTCCGTTAATCCCATACAAAAACATAATGTTTTATCTTCAGCCATTTTTATTCTCCTATTTTTATTTTATTTTTTATAAATTTTATAAAATAGAAAAATACAATTCTGTAATATTAACTATTTTATAACCTTTCACTGTTAGAAAATTATAACATTTTAAGAATAAATATCAAGTGTTATAATTTCTAATATAGTAATTATTATTATTTATAAGTAAAGATAATAAAAGAATATTAAAAATATTAAATAAAAAAAGATACGAATATTTTTAATCCGTATCTTTTTATAAATTAATAAATTATAATAATATATAGATATTATCTTATATTATGTTTTTTTACTCTAGCTTTTTCTATATTTTTATTTTGCCACTCATTTTCTATATACGAACTTAATTCTCTTTTTACGACTGCCTTTGAGCTTGCGCCAAAATTTGCAATTTCCGTCATATCGGGTTTTTCTTCAGATAAAACTTTTATTATTGCAACTCCATCTTCGAGTTTTATAACATCGCTAATAGAACCCACTTCCAAAGAAAATACTCTTCTAAAAAAAGTCTCTTTGGAAGATTCGGGAATTATCTCGCCTCTAACAGTATTCAATCCTATTTGATTATAATAAAAAGATTCGGAAGGTTTATAGTATTTAATATTTCCGTTATTATTTAAAGCCGCAAGATTATTGTTTCTGTCGAATGCCAATTTCAATACTTCGGATTGTCTAGTTTTTTCCGCTTCGAGTAAGATATTCATATTCGCATTTAAATATTCGTTTTTTAACACATCGGCTTTTACATCGGTATATTTTTCAGGCAATCTTATATCGTTTAATAAAACTATATAAGATACTCCGTTTGCATATATAGGTTGCAATAAAGTATTTGTTTTGCTATTTGTAAAAATGCCGTTTGCAAAACTTTCCGAAGGCATTTCCATTCTCGTTATATATCCTAATCTATAATTATTAGTGTCTATGCTTTTTTCCAAAGCATTTTTTTCAAATAAAGTTATATCGTCTTTTAAAGTTTTGTATAAATTATCCGCAACTCCTCCGCTTTCCAAAGCTATATAAGAAATATCTGCTTGAGCAAAATTCGTTTTATTGTCGTTAAAATATTTTTCCAAATCGGACGCTAAAATTTCTGAATTTTCTACTATAGATGCCGCGTCAATATAAACCATTTCAATATCTCTTTTCGTTTGAGTTTTTCTATAATTTTTTTCCGTCTCCAAAGAATTAACTTTTATTTCGTCAAAAAGTTCTACGGATATAGTTTGAGATAAAATATTTTCTTTTATTTCTTTTTCTATTCTCGCCTGTTCCGATTTTGAAGTATTCTTAACAAAAGACTGATAAGCGTTATCGTTATAGATTCCGTTTGTGTCTACAAATTGCCCTTTCATAAAATCTACTACGATATTATCCGAAACTGTTATATTTTTGGAAGCGATTTTATCCAAAAGAACGATTGCAACCGCCCTTCTAAAAGCCATATTTTCTATAAAAGAATACATTTCGCTGTTTATCTGTATTCCAAGTTGCTGATAATTAGCTTCTATACTTCTGAAAGCTCTACCGTATGGACTCGTGCTCGTATAATAAATGGGAGTTCCGTTTACAGTTCCTATAGTCGGAGTAGTTTGACTTCCTCTCGTATCGACAACCAAAAAATATACTATAAGAAGAACCGAAATAACCGACACTCCTATCCATTGCAAAGTTTTTACTAGGCTACTTTTCTTTTTCGTTTCAATTTTTTTAGACAACATTAAATTATCCTTGAAAAAATTTTATTATTTATTATAAATTTATTATTAAGATTTTTAAATTGTATAAAAAATATTAAAAAAATCAAGTTGTTTGTAAATAATAT
>CAZRYV010000193.1:0-4192 GCA_964604385.1 uncultured Brachyspira sp. | reverse complement strand
TAATTTATTTATCGGATTGTGTGATTTAAATTTTAATAGAATTATAAATTTTTTACTTGTATGTCTATGTCAACGGCAATTACGAATTTTAAACTCTTGACAAATATTTTTTAATTGTTATAATATTCTAACATTTTTTAAATATATACTAAAAATCAAGGAGATTATTCAAAAATGAATAAACAATTTTATAAAACAATTTTCAATTCGATGCTTCTTATAGCGTCAATAAGTTTAATCGGATGTTCTTCAGGCGGTAAGTCGGCTTCCAACGAGAGAAAAGCAAATAATGAGGAACTTATATTTGTAAATTATAGAGATATAAGAGATTTAAATCCTCATTTATATGCGGGCGAAATGTATGCTCAAGAAATGCTTTATGAAACTTTGGTTAATATAGGAAAGAACGGATACGAACCTTGTCTTGCGGAAAGTTGGGAGATAACCGATGGCGGTAAAGTTTATACTTTCAATATCAGAAAAGGCGTATATTTTTCAGACGGAGAGATTTGCGACGCCAACGCTATAAAAGCCAATTTCGATGCAATACTCGAAAATAAAGACAGACATACTTGGCTTGAAATGATGCATATACTCGATAAAGTTGAAGCTGTAGACGATTATACTTTTAGAATTACTTTAACTTCTCCATACTATCCTATGTTAACGGAACTTGGAGTTACTCGCCCATTCGCTATGATTTCGCCAAAAGCTATGAAAAACGGTTCTACTAAAAATGGAGTCAATGAATATATAGGAACGGGTCCTTATGTTTTAAAAGAATACGATACAGACAAATATGCGATTTTTGAAGCGAATACAAATTATTGGGGAGAATCGCCTCAAATAAAAAGCGTAATGGTAAAAGTTATTCCCGACAATCAAACTAGACTGCTTGCTTTGGAAAAAGGAGAAATAGATTTAATATTCGGTAAAAATATGTTGGATTCGGACGCCATTAATAAATATAGAAACAGCGACAAATTTGTATCGTCTTTATCGGAACCTACTTCCACAAGGCAAATTGTATTAAATACTACGCATCCTATACTTTCGGACGGTAAAGTCAGAATCGCTTTGCAACATGCAACGGATAAAAAAGCGATATCGGACGGAATATTTTACGGATTAGAACCTGCGGCGGATACTTTATTTTCAAAAACTATTCCGTATTGCAATATTAATTTAGTTCCTTTTGAATATAATATTGATAAAGCTAAAGAATTATTGGACGAAGCGGGATGGATTGTAGGAAGCGATGGAATAAGAGAGAAAAACGGACAAAAATTAAATTTGAGACTTTTATACAACAGCGACAGTGTCACTGAAAAAACTATATCCGAATACCTTCAAGCCGAATATGCAAAAATAGGAGTTCAGATAAATATAACGGGCGAGGAAGAACAATCTTATAGAGATAACATGAAAGCTGGTAATTTCGATATGATATTTAATATTTGTTGGGGTTCTCCTTACGACCCTCAATCTTCTTTAGCGGCTATGCGTCAAAGAGTTTACGGAGATTATGCGGCTCAACAAGGTTTGCATGACAAAAAAGAAATAGACGAAGCTATAACGAAAATACTTTTAAGCGTAGACGAAAAAGAAAGGCAAGAGCTTTATGATTTCGTTTTAACTAGACTTCATGAGGACGCCGTTTATATACCTTTGACTTACGAATGCAATAAAGCCGTTTATACTTCGGATTTGAAAGATGTTCAATTTGCGCAAACTCAATACGAAGTGCCTTTTTGGTTAATGTATTTTGATACTGCAAATTAATAATTATAGTTATTTTTTACAATCTGTTTTGTAAATTATAATTTAAATTTTTAATTTGAATTTTTAATTAAAGTTAAAAGGAAAAATTACATGAAAGCCTATATTATAAAGAGAATTTTAGTTACGATACCGTTATTGTTCGGCATCACTCTTTTAAGTTTTTTCTTTATTAATTTAATACCATCCGACCCTGCGGAAGTAGTTTTAAGAGTTCAACAAATTCCAATAATATCGGAAGAGGCGGTTGAACAAATGCGCGAAGAACTTGGATTAAACGACCCGTTTTTTATAAGATATTTTAGATGGATATTTAATTTTTTAAGATTGGACTTGGGAGTAAGTTATACCAATCCTTCAAGAACGGTTGTCGGAGAGATTGCAAGATGTCTACCCGCAACTTTGCAATTGGCTTTTTTCTCGCTTATATTCGTTATAGTTTTGAGTCTGCCGATAGGTTTTTTTAGCGCAGTTTATAAAGACAGTTTATTTGACAGAATAATTCGTTTTACAGTGTTTGCAACGACTGCGATGCCTGCTTATTGGATAGGACTTCTTCTTATATGGCTTATAAGCATAAAACTTGACATTTTGCCTACAAGCGGAAACGGAACTTTAGCTCATGCCATACTTCCTTCGATTACAATATCCATAACTTATATATCAACTTATATAAGACTTATCAGAAACAATATGCTTGAAAACATGAAAGAAGATTATGTTTTATACGCCAACGCTAGAGGATTAAAGCAGAGAATTATTCTTGTTCGGCATATATTAAAAAATTCGCTGCAATCTTGCATTACGGCGATAGGTATGAGCATTCCTCAATTAATATCGGGAACAATAGTCGTGGAAAATGTTTTTGCATGGCCCGGAATCGGAAGATTATGCATAGCTTCGATATTCAACAGAGATTATCCCGTCATACAAGCCTATATTTTGATGACGGGAATATTATTCGTATTTTTTAATTTGATATTCGATATAATTCAGCGTCTTGCCGACCCGAGATTAAGAATAGGAGATTGACAATGTTTAAAAGATTTTTAGAAAATAAAATAGCTTTAGGATGTTCATTATTTATACTAATAATAGCCTTAATAGGGATATTCGCTTCTTTAATAGCTCCAAACGACCCTTATGTCAATAATATATTAAATAAATTTGCGGGAGTTTCGAGAGAATATCCGCTCGGAACAGACCAACTCGGAAGATGCATATTTTCAAGAATGATATACGGAGTGAGATATACTTTGTTTTTGTCTCTTCTTACAATGCTTGGAACAATAGGACTCGGAACTTTAATGGGAATATTGGCAGGATATTTCAAAGGAGCGGTAGATGAAATTATAATGAGAATAGTCGATGTTATGCTTTCTTTTCCAAGTCAGATAATGATACTTGCGGTGGTGGCGTTGCTCGGAGTAGATATAGCGAATGTTATAATAGCGAATGTGTTTATAAAATGGGCATGGTATTCGAGGATGATAAGGACTAATGTTTTGAAATATAGAGAAAAAAATTTCGTTTTGTTTTCAAAAACCATAGGTTCGGGCTCTCCTTTTATATTATTTAAACATATGGTTCCGTCAATATCGTCCGAAATGATAGTTTTGGCTACTTTGGATACGGGATGGGCGATATTAAATATATCAACTTTGTCATTTTTGGGGCTTGGAGTTCAGGCGCCTATACCCGAATGGGGAGCTATGTTAAACGAAGCAAAAAATGTTATGACAACGAATCCGAAACAGATGATAGTTCCGGGAATAGCGATAGTTTGTTTAGTCGCTTCTTTCAATCTCTTGGGAGACGCCTTAAGAGATGTTTTAGACCCTAAAGAGAGCAGAGTTTAAAGAGATTATTTGTTAGAGGTTGTTATGAGCAAAGATATTCTAAAAGTTAAAAATCTAAATGTTTATTTTAAAGACAAAAAAATTAAAGATAAAAAAAATAAATATTCAAAAATAATAGACAATGTTTCATTTTCCATAAAAGAAGGAGAATGTTTAGGAATATTGGGAGAGAGCGGAAGCGGAAAGAGTATAACCATAAAATCCATACTCGGACTACTTGACAATAATTTTCAAATTAACGGTGAAGCTTTATTTTACGATAAGGATTTAATAAAAGAATCTTCAATAAATATGAGAAAGATAAGAGGCAAAGATATATGCATGATACTTCAAAATCCAATGACTTGTTTCGACCCTTTATACAGAATATATAATCAGATGGAAGAAACTTTTGCAGAACATACGAATCTTAATAAAGAAAATATATATAAAAAATGCATAGAAACTTTGGAAATAATGAAAATAAAAAATCCTGAAGATACGATAAAAAAATATCCTCATCAATTAAGCGGAGGAATGCTTCAAAGAATTATGATAGGTTTGGCTTTATCGTT
>CAZRYV010000192.1:0-4211 GCA_964604385.1 uncultured Brachyspira sp. | reverse complement strand
AACTATTTGACAGTCGGTACATCGTTTTTTTATCGAACTTTTTACTTTCATTATAGTTATCTCCATTTATTTACTTATAGCGATAAATTATTCTTCCCTTCGTTAAATCGTAGGGAGACATTTCTATAGTCACTTTATCGCCCGGAAGAATGCGAATAAAATTCATACGCATCTTGCCCGATATATGAGCCAATATTTTATGCCCGTTTTCAAGTTCTACTCTAAAAGTAGCGTTTGGCAAAGGCTCAACCACAGTTCCTTCGACTTCGATAGTTTCTTTTTCAGCCATAATTTACCTTCGCACTTTAGATTTTTTTAATATTCCGTCATAATTATGCATTTGCAAATACGACTCTATTTGTTTTAATAATTCAACGGCTACGCTCACGCTAATCATAACAGAAGTTCCGCCCATTAAATAAACCAAAGAATTATTAGTTCCCTTAAAAGGAGCGAATATAGGAATCTTCGACATAAGGTCCGGGAATATGGCAATAGCCGCTAAAAATATTGAACCGCCGATAGTTATTCTTCCCAATACCGTTTTAAGATATTCCGCCGTTTGAGTTCCCGGTCTATAACCCGGTATAAAACCACCCTGCTTTTTAAGATTTTCCGCTATATCGTCAGGATTAAATTGCACCGAAGTATATACATAAGCGAACATTATCACCAATAAACAATATAAAATTATATACGCCCAACTTCCATAAGAGAAAAATCCAAGTAAAGAATCGAGCCATCTCCATCGAACTCCTCTAGTTAAACTCGCTATCTGAGCAGGAATAGCCATCAACGCCGAAGCAAAAATTATAGGTATAACTCCAGACGGATTGATTTTAAAAGGTATATGAGTGGATTGAGCTCCAAAAACTTTTCTTCCAACCACCCTTTTGGCATATTGAACGGGAATTCTTCTCTGTCCGCTCTCTTCATAAACTACGCAAAAAATAACTACCGCAAATATTATAAAGAAAAGAACTATAACCAAAGAATTCAAATATTCGCTGTCTCTCTTCTGAAACATATCATAAACGCCCGCAGGAATACGAGCGACTATACCGGCAAATATTATAACCGATATTCCATTTCCGAGTCCTCTTTCGGTAATTTGGTCGCCAAGCCACATTAAAAACATAGTTCCAGCGGTAGCGGTTGCAACCACTATAAGAATGAAACCCAAACCGGGATTCATATATATCATAGCGCCTTCGTTTATGCTCTGAATCCAGCTTGCCATAGCCGCCGATTGTATTATACAAAGAACTAAAGTCAAATATCTGACATATTGATTTATCTTTTTTCTACCGCTTTCTCCCTCTTTTTGCATTCTTTCCAATGCGGGAATAACGACTCCAAGCAGTTGCATAATAATCGAAGCGGATATATAAGGCATAATTCCCAAAGCCAATATAGAAAATCTAAATAAAGCGCCGCCTGAAAATAAATCCATAATAGTTAAGAGTCCGCCTCCGCCTTGAGCCGAAGATAAAAATCCCAAAAGCGCCGTAGGGTCTATACCGGGCGTAGGTATATGACTGCCGATTCTATAAATTAAAATAGCCAAAACGGTATATAGAATCCTGCTTCTTAATTCTTGCACTCTAAATATATTAGTTAATGATTTCAACATTTGATTACCCTATTTAGATTTATTATCTTTTTTCTCTCTAATATATTTTTTTCTTTCGTTTATTATAACTTTACCGCCCGATTTTTCAATCTTTTCTATAGCCTTTTTACTTGCCATATCCACCGTAATAGTAATTGCGCTTTTAACTTCGCCCATAGAAAGAAGTTTTATATAATCTCTGCTTGAAGACAAATATCCTAATTTCAATAAAGTTTCTCTAGAAATTTCGTTATTTCCTATAGAATCCAATTCTCCCACATTAATAATATTAACCGATTTTTTAAATGCGGAATTATTAAAACCGCTTTTAGGAATTCTTCTATGCAAAGGCATCTGTCCGCCTTCAAAACCCGCTCTCCTACTGTATCCAGCTCGAGATTGAGCGCCTTTGTCTCCTCTACCAGCGGTGCATCCCCAACCAGAGCCTTGTCCGCGTCCCACTCTATGAGGTTTTTTACTCGAACCTTTTGGAGCGGATAATATTTTTGTATTTTCCTGTGCCATCTATTTAAACCCTCACTTATACTCTACTTTAAGAAGATGCGAAATTTTATTTATCATTCCTTTTATTTGAGGAGTAGCTTCATGCTCGACAATTCTTCTTCTCTTTTTGAAACCTAAAGCGATTACAGTATCCCTTTGAGATTTTTCATATCCTATGGGAGATTTAATTAATTTTATAACGACTTTAGACATTATTCCACCTTCCCGTAAATTTGTTCTATACTAATGCCCCTCTTATTAGCCATTTGTTCTACCGTTTTCAAAGATTTAAGTCCTTCAAAAGTAGCTTTAGCCAAATTCATAGCGTTATTATTGCCGAGAGACTTTGAAAGAATATTTTTTACTCCGACTAATTCCAATACTGCGCGAGCGGGACCTCCCGAAATAACTCCCGTTCCTTTAGAAGCCGGTTTCATAATTATTCTACTGCTTCTAAATACTCCCACCGTATTATGCGGTATAGTTTCACCTTTCAAATTAACTTCTATCATATTTTTTTTAGCCTGTTCTATAGCTTTTCTTATGGCATCGGGAACCTCGTTGGCTTTACCGTATCCTAATCCCACATGTCCATTTTTATCTCCCAAAACCATCAATGCGGCAAATCTAAACCTTCTTCCGCCTTTCATAACTTTAGCCACTCTATTTAAAGTTATAAGGCGTTCTTCATACATATTTTTTTCTTCATTATGACCGTTATTATTCATTAAAGTTCCGCTCCTTAAAATTTCAATCCCGATTCTCTAGCTCCGTCAGCCAAAGACTTTACTTTTCCATGATATATATAACCGTTTCTATCAAAAATAACCTGACTTATATTTTTATCTTTCGCTCTATTTGCCAAAGTTTTGCCTATCTCTTTTGCCACATCTATATTTTTACCGCTCTTCAAATCTTTTTCTTGGGAAGATGCGGACACTAAAGTTATCCCTTTGCTATCGTCCACAATTTGAGCGGATATATATTTAAGACTCTTATAAACCGTAAGTCTCGGACGCTCGGAAGTTCCCTCTATTTTTATACGAATGCTTCTCTTTCTTCTTTCTCTTTGAGATTTAATCTTTTCTCTTAATCCCATAATCTCCCCTTTATTTAGCGGCTTTTTTACTTTCTTTATATTTTACATACTCGCCTTCGAATCTAACCCCTTTGCCTTTATAAGGTTCAACCGGCCTTTTCTTTTTAATATTCATAGCGAGTTCGCCTACTTGTTCCTTATCGTTGCCTTCTATAATAATTTTTGTATCTTTTTCTACGGTTACCTTTATGCCTTCTGGGATTTTCATTTTAACATCATTTGAAAAACCCAATTGTAAAGTTATAATATTGCCCTGAACATTAGAACGATAACCCGTGCCTTCCAACTGCAAAACTTTCTTATAACCCGAATTAACGCCTTCTATCATATTATATATAAGTTTCCATACTAAACCCAATTGAGCCGAATATTTCGATTTATTTTCCTTAATGGCTTTTTCGTCTTCGCTTGCTATTTTAGGAGGTTTAACCCAAAGAACTTTATTATCAAGTTCGAATATTATATAATCAAAAAACTCTCTTGTCAACTCCCCTCTTTTGCCTTTTACGGTTATTTTATGTCCGTCTATTTTAACTTCGACTCCCTCCGGAATCTGTATAGGTTTATTAGCCAATCTACTCATTATTATATCCTCTCGTTACCATACATAACATAAAACTTCGCCGCCGACATTCTCTTTTCTCGCCTGTTTATCCGTCATAACTCCCTTGCTTGTGGATATAACGGATATACCGAAACCGTTTTTTACTTGAGGTATAGAATCTACCGAAGTATAAACTCTAAGTCCCGGCGTCGATACTCTTTGTATTCCTTCGATTACCGAATTTCCTTCGTAATATTTCAAATCGATTTCTATGCGAAAGAAATTTTTATTTTTTACTTCCGCTTTATTGAAATCGTTAATATAACCTTCTTTTTTCAAAATTTCAAGTATATTTTCCATTTTAGTAGAAAACGGTATGGTTACATTTTCTTTTTTTGCTCTGCAACCGTTTCTGATAACGGTTAGAGCATCCGCTATAGTGTCATGAACAC
>CAZRYV010000191.1:1244-4218 GCA_964604385.1 uncultured Brachyspira sp. | reverse complement strand
GCCTATGGAAAATAAAAAATATTAAACGATTAGCTATTGACATTATTTTTATTTATAATATATTATCGTCTAATAAATAATCGGCGATAGCTAAGTAAATGGATATTCTTTGCAGGTGTATCTGTTGACTAAGAAAGGCAATTATTAGAAAAAATTTTAATAATTTAAATTGCTGGAACGAAAAAACCCTGTGCGGGTAGCGACGAGTAAACTGTGTTTTATACATTAGTATATAAGTATTAGGCTATCCCAAAAAATAACGCATAGGGAGTTAAAAGTGAACGGCAATATAATAGTTTCCTTACAAAATATCAATGTTTCTTACGGAGAAAATTCGGTTTTAGAAAATCTCAATTTAGAAATAAAAGACAAAGAATTCTTAACGCTTTTAGGACCTTCGGGTTGCGGAAAAACCACGATATTAAGAACCATAGCGGGATTTATTAAACCCGATTCGGGAAAAGTTTTTTTTGACGGAAAAATTATAAACGATACGCCCGCTTACAAAAGAGAAGTCAATACGGTATTTCAAAGATACGCTTTATTTCCACATTTAAATGTTTTTGAAAATATAGCTTTTGGACTCAATCTAAAAAAAGTAAATAAATCCGAAATCAAAGAAAGAGTTTATCAGATGCTTAAGATGGTTAATTTGGAAAATTACGGTGGAAGAAATATAAACAGTCTTTCGGGCGGACAGCAGCAGAGAGTGGCGATTGCAAGAGCTTTGATAAATAAACCAAGAGTTCTTTTACTTGACGAACCTTTGGGAGCTTTGGATTTAAAATTAAGAAAAGAGATGCAAATAGAATTGAAAAAAATTCAGCAGTCTTTAGAGATAACTTTCGTTTATGTCACTCATGACCAAGAAGAGGCGCTTACTATGAGCGACACTGTGGCGGTTATGAAAGACGGCGATATACTTCAGATAGGAACTCCTCAAGATATTTATAACGAGCCTAAAAACGCATTTATAGCAGATTTTATAGGAGAAAGCAATATAATAGACGGAATAATGCATGAGGATTATTTGGTGGAATTTGCAGGTTATGTTTTCGATTGCGTGGATAAAGGATTTGAAAATTTAGAGAAAGTCGATGTGGTTATAAGACCGGAAGATATAATAGTTATTCCTCCCGAAAATGCAAATATATCGGGTTTGGTAGAATCGGCTATATTTAAGGGCGTGCATTACGAAATGATATTGGACGCTCATGGCTATAAATGGATAATTCATTCTACGGAAAAATGGGAAAAAGGAGTCGAGATAGGAATAGATATTGCAAAGGAAAATATACATATTATGAAAAGAGAAATAGAGGAGGTTTTAATTTAATATGAAAGAAAAAATTCCCGCTATGCCGTATATAATTTGGACTTTAATTTTTACTTTGATTCCTCTGATTTTGGTTATATATTTCGCTTTTACGAATCAAAACGGAGAGTTTACGGTAAATAATTTTGCTAATGTTTCCGCTTTCGCTCCCGTTATAATGCGTTCTATTATACTCGCCTTAATATCCACTTTAATATGTTTGATACTCGCTTATCCTTTATCCTATTATATATCGAGGCAGAGTAAAACCGTTCAGCATGCGCTTATAATGTTGGTTATGCTTCCTATGTGGATGAATTTTCTTTTAAGAACTTACGCTTGGATGAGCATATTGGAACAAAACGGACTTATAAATAAAGCCCTTATTTTTATGGGACTTTCTCCTGTAAAACTTATAAATACTCAATGGGCTGTTTTAATAGGAATGATTTATAATTATCTTCCGTTTATGATTCTTCCTCTATATTCCATAATGACTAAAATACATAAAAGTTTAATAGAAGCTTCGCAGGATTTGGGTGCGAATTCCTTTAATGTTTTCAGTAAAATCGTTTTTCCTTTAAGTTTGCCCGGTATGGCGGCGGGAGTCACTATGGTTTTCGTGGCGGCGGTAAGCACTTTCGTAATTTCAAGAATGCTCGGCGGCGGCTCAAATATATTAATCGGCGATTTGATAGAAATGCAGTTTTTAGGAATGTCTTATAATCCAAATTTAGGCTCCGCTATAAGTTTGGTATTAATCGTTATATCATTATGCGCTATTATGCTTATGCAACAGATAGACGATAACGAAGAAGATATTAAGGATATGCTATTATGATAAATAAAGATTTTCTGAAAAAAATTATTTTTAGAAGCTATATATCGTTTATATTCCTGTTTTTATATGTTCCGATAGCCGTTCTTATTTTCTTTTCGTTTAATAAAGCGAGAGGAAGAGGAATTTGGACGGGTTTCACTTTAGAATGGTATAAAAAATTATTTTCAAACGAATTGATACTTCAATCTTTTGTCAATACGATAATAGTCGCTTTAATTTCTTCAATAATCGCCACTATATTGGGAACTATGGCGGCTATAGGAATCGGAAGTTTCAATAAAAAAATGAAAAATGCTATTATGGGAATAACTTATATATCGATAATAAATCCCGAAATTGTGACGGGAGTTTCTTTAATGCTTTTATTCGTTATAATGAAATTGAAATTTGGATTTACAACTTTAATACTCGCTCATATAACATTTAATATTCCTTATGTTATATTGAATGTTATGCCGAAATTAAGACAGCAAGATAATAGTTTATACGAGGCGGCTTTGGATTTGGGATGCTCTCCGATTTTGGCTTTTTGGAAAGTTGTGATACCCGATATATTTCCCGGAATAGTCGCCGGTTTTCTTATGGCTTTGACTTATTCTTTAGACGATTTTATAATAAGTTATTTTACTACGGGAATAACCTCTCAAACTTTGCCGATTACAATTTACTCGATGACAAGAAAGAGAATAAGCCCTGAA
The DNA here is from genome assembly GCA_964604385.1 of uncultured Brachyspira sp. Taxonomy (GTDB): domain Bacteria; phylum Spirochaetota; class Brachyspiria; order Brachyspirales; family Brachyspiraceae; genus Brachyspira. The sequence continues at coordinate 1,364 of CAZRYV010000191.1, read as the reverse complement.
ATTAATGCGATATCTACAGTAATATTTGTCATAGTTCTTATAAGTCTTATGATAATGAATTTAAAAGAAATTAAAAAAGAAAAATATTTGATTCAATTAAGGCGTAAAGCGAAAAATAAA
>CAZRYV010000191.1:0-1144 GCA_964604385.1 uncultured Brachyspira sp. | reverse complement strand
TTATTATTCGTATTAATTTTAATTCCAACGGTATTAAACGGACAGAATATAGACTTAAGCAAATTGGATTTAAATTATTACGGAAAGTTTAAAGGGCAAAATATGGTTCTTAATGTTTATAATTGGGGAGAATATATTTCAGACGGTTCGGATAATTCTATAAATATTAATAAAGAATTTGAAGAGATAACGGGAATAAAAGTAAACTATTCCACTTTTGCCTCAAACGAAGAGCTTTATGTTAAATTGAAAGTTGGAGGAATAGCCTACGATATAATTATACCATCCGACTATATGATAGCGAAACTTATTAAAGAAAATTTGATTCAAAAATTAAATTATAAAAATATTCCGTCTCATACAAATATTCAACCGAGATTTTATAAAGAGATTTACGACCCTAACGGAGAATATTCTATAGCTTATACTTGGGGAGTAAACGGAATAATATACAATAAAAAATTGGTGGACGAAGAGAGTATAGATTGGGATATTCTTTTTAATGAAAAATATGCGGGAAAAATTCTTATGTATTATAATCCGAGAGACGCTTTTGGAGTGGCTCAAGCTTATTTAAATTATTCGCTAAACACAACCAAAGAATCGGAGTTAAGGGAATGCGCCCGAATTCTTAAAGAACAAAAACCTTTGGTGCAAGCTTATGTTATGGACGAGATTTACGACAAAATGGAAGCGGAAGAAGCGGCTATAGGCGTTTATTATGCGGGAGATTCTTTAACTATGATAGACAATAATACCAATTTAAATTTTGTAATCCCTTCAAAAGGAGCGAATCTTTTTGTGGACGCTTTATGCATTCCGTCTAATGCCGAAAATATTGAAGCTGCCGAACTTTATATTAATTTTTTATGCGAGGGAGAGGTCGCTTTGGCAAATATAGAATATATAAATTACGCTTCGCCGAATAACGCCTCAATAGAAATGATGAGCGAAGAGACAAAAAATAACGAAATAATATATCCTAAAAACGAAATTCTTGATAATTGCGAAGTTTATATAACCTTGCCCGAAGAGACGAATCTTTTAATGGAAGAACTTTGGAATGAAATTTTATCGAACGATTCCGCATATAACGGTTGGGTTGTTCCATTATCTTTGGCGATTGTAGTCGCTTTATGCGTGG
>CAZRYV010000190.1:0-4231 GCA_964604385.1 uncultured Brachyspira sp. | reverse complement strand
AAAATAAAATTAAAATTTTTAAATCCTAAATTTTTTAATCTAAATTTTTAATTTTTATTTTTTTTATTTTAATCTTTTAATTTTTAATTTAAAATTTTTTTTAAAATTTTTCTAAAATATCTATATTGTTTTTTTCGTCTATCTTTGTAAGAAATCCGCTTCCATTTTTAACCAAATAATCGTAGAAATACATTTTTTTATTGTCGAATTTGCTTAATATCGACATAATGATTCCTCCATGCGACAGAACGGCTGCATAAGTCAAATTATTTTTCTTCATATCTTCTATAATATTTAAATATACTTTTTCAGTTCTTTCAAAAAAATATTTATAATCTTCTCCATTCGGTATATTGCTTCTCCAAAATTTTTTATTAAATTCTTTATAATACGGATTGTCTTTTAATTCTTCGTATTTTTTGCCTTCAAAATCTCCAAAACCTCTTTCTCTCAAATCTTCAATTATTTCTATATTCATTTCATCAAAATATATAGTCGCCGTTTCTATGCATCTTTTCATTGGGCTGCAATATAATTTTTGAACAGGTTTATATTTTTCTATTATATATTTTTTCTGTGAAAGTTCTTTTTTACCCGCTTCGCATAAAGGATTATCTGTAGAGCCGAGCCATCTATATTCGGCATTATATTGAGTTTGTCCATGTCGTATAAATAGAATTTTCATTAAATTAATTTTCTCCAATTTTCATTATAATATTATGCTTGATTTTTTTCAATAATATTAATAATATAAAAAAATATTAAATAATAAATAATATAAAAAAATATTAAAAATATTGAATAAATAAATACAAATATAAAACTTGACTTTAATTTTCAAATTTGCTATACTATTTAATATAAAATAATATAATTTTTATGGTAAATATTTATGAGTGAAGAGCAAGAACAACCTATTGAATTAGGCGGTATATACTGTGCAAATTGCAGGTATTGTGTTTTACTCAGAAAAGAAAGCGATTCTAACAAAAAAGAATATCTTTTAAGGGTAAGATGCGTAAAGGAACAATGGCGAAAAAAACTTGGAGAAGAAAAAATGTATAAGTATTTTACCGTTGCTAGAAGAACCGTAGAAAAATGTAATAATTATAAGGATATGGGCGAATTGGAAACTTTTTTAGGAGTTTTGCGAAGAAGTTTGCCCGTGCGCGATGAGGTTTATCCTATAAAAAAATAGCGAGTTTTGTCAGTGAAAAAGATTTTTGTTTTTCTTTCCGTATTGGTTTTTTATTCAATTTCATGCGCTACAGTTTTGAAAATAACGCCCGAAGAAGCGAGATATCCGCAAATAATAGCGGAAAAAGCCTACACGGAATTCAACAATAAAAAATATAAAAAGGCTATAAGTTATTATCAGTATATAATCGATAACTTCGACAGAGAAAATTATTCAAAAGATGTGGCTTGGGCTTATTATGAAATAGGTTTCTGCTATTATTATCAAGGCAAATATAAAGACGCTTTAAATTATTTTAATATCGTTATAAACGATTTTGCCGTTCTGCCTCCAAAAATATTGGCGGAGGGAGTTATGCAAAATATTTATGATAAAAAACCAAAATTAAGACCCGTAGAGATTCTAGAAAAACTAGAAGAAACGGAAGAAATAGATATTGAAAATGAATAGTAAAAAAAATATTGTTAAAAAACTTATATTAAATTTTATAGCCTTGTCTATTTTATGCATAGTTTTAATATTAATCTTATATGTTATATATTCTAAAACGGAAGGTAAAGAATATCCTTTAATTAGTTATATTCTTACGAGTTTAATATTATATAAATATTCTATTCCTTTTATATCGGCTTTAAGCGTTTATTTTTCATTTTTTAAAGGCTCTTATTCCGATTTTGACGAAAATAATTTATCTAAAATAATAGCATCTCCAATAGCTGCAATTTTAGCGATGGTTTTATTTTATACATTATACGATTATTGTCTGCTTGACGAACTTACGGTAAGATTAAAGGAACATAACATTAATAAAGATTATAAAGTTTTTCTTCGATACGAATTTGAATTGAAAAACAAAATTTACGAAAACGCCCGAGATGAACTTTCAAAAGGAAATTTAGACAACGCTTATAATCTTGCAAGAAAATCTTTATTTTACGAAGGCGATGACGGAGATATACTTCTTCTTTTAAAAAGCATACAAAAAGAAAGAAGCGAACTTTACGAAATACAAAATAAAAAAGAAATAGAAAGTATAAGCAATTTGATGCGAATGGGAACTAGAGAATTTTCGCTTTCCAATTATAACACCGCATCTCGATATTTTGAAAGAGTTTTAACCATAGACGGATACAACCCTTTAGCTTTATATTATTTAAATAGAATAAGCGTATCTCAAAATAATAAACCTAAATATTTGGGCGTCACTACGGAAGAATTATACGCTCATAAAAAATTAGCGGAAGTAATAACCTTATACGAAGAGGGAAGATTATGGAAAGCCTACGAAGGAATACTGCCTTTATATGCAGAGGCTCCGAATGTAGCGGAGGTTAAAAATTATTATACAATAATTACCGATTCTATAAATAATTACGATTTCTTTTTGGAAGAAGCCGCCGAAATAAAAAATGTCTTTTTAGACAATATCGGTTATTTGGGCGATAATTCGTTAACGGAACATAAAGGACTTAATTTAATGCTCGATAAAAATACTATGCTCTCTTCTGCAAACAGTTTATACTTTAAAAAAAATCTGTATATGTTCGATATTTCAATCGTTAAACTTGACGATAATTCTCAAATACTCGGCATACAAAATTATAAATACGGCAAATTGGCTAACACTATTCATAGCAATACGAATAATATAAAAAACATTATATTAAAAGCTCCTTTTGACGAAAAGAAAAAAGACTATACTTACGGCGACACGAATTCCGTAATAATTCCTATATCCATATCTTCAAGTGCCGTAGAAAGCATTAAAAATTATACCGAAACGATTTTGGATTACGCTAGTTTATTAAAACTAATTTTACTTAAAAACGAACTTCCAAAATTCGGATATTCGAACGAACCGATTAATCTAATAATATTAAAAAAATCGATATCTCCTATTTTATATTTATTGATGCTAATAATTATAGCTTATTATTCTTTCAAATTCAGAGAAGAGATACATTATGAAGGAGCAAATTTAATTACGAAATTTATAGGAATAATCGGAACATTGTCGCTTACTCTAATATACGGCATATTAATGGATTATTTATCGTCCATTTTAATAAAATTTTCAAATATCGTTATTAATATTATAGTCGTATATGCTATAAGTTTTGCCATCATATTGATAATACTTTTACAAATTTCAAGAATCCCAAAAAATGTTAAATAATTTATATTCCAAAAACGAAGTGAAAAATTATTTAAAAGAAAATTCAATATTTCCAAATAAAAACAGAGGACAAAATTTTTTATGCGATAAAAATATAGCGAATAATATAGCAAATATCGTAATTGAAAATCGCTCTAAATACGCTTTGGAAATAGGCGGCGGACTCGGTTCTTTAAGCGACATTCTTATAAATATTTATAAAGAAAATTTAATCATAGTGGAATACGATAGAGCTTTATACCGACATTTAATAAAAAGATATTCTAATTATTCTAATATCGATATAATTCATAAAGATATTTTAACTATCAATATTTCGGATATAGAAAAAAATATAAATGAGAAATTCGATATTTATGGAAATATTCCATACAATATAGCGAGTCCCATAATGGATTGGCTTTTCTGCGATTGTTATAAAAAATGGAATTACGCCGTTTTTATGGTTCAAAGCGATTTTGCAAAAAGACTTGTCGCAAAACCAAATTCCGAAGATTACTCTGCATTAACTTTATTTGCAAATTTTATGTCAGGTATAAAATTAGAATATAATGTTTCAAAAGAAGTTTTTTATCCAAAACCAAATGTAGAATCTTCCGTTATAAGCGTAATCCCGAAAGAAATTGATTTTACAATTATAAATATATTCAAATTAGTATCAAAAACTTTATTCCATAATAGAAGAAAAAACATAAAAAATAATTTCATTAACTCTCCATACTTAAATATAGAAAAAGAAAATATTGACGAAATTTTAGAAAAAGCGAATATCGATAAAAACGACAGAGGCGAATCTTTGAGCGTAGAAGAAGTAAAAAACTTAACGGATATAATTAAAGAGTATATTTATTAATTAT
>CAZRYV010000189.1:0-4236 GCA_964604385.1 uncultured Brachyspira sp. | reverse complement strand
AGATAAAAATAAAATGTCGTATTAAAAAATAAAATTATGAAAGCGAATGTTTTTAATCAAACAAATTACGATATAAACTTGAAGTATTATAAATATTTTTTATATAGCGCTTTAAAAGTTTCAAAAATTAACGGAGAGGTTAATTTGCTTTTTTCCGACAACGAATATATAAGAGAGTTAAATAAAAAATTCAGAAATAAAGACAAAGCTACGGATGTTCTAACTTTTCCCGCAGGAGATAAATTTGATAAAGAAGAAGGCGGCGACATTGTAATTTCTTACGAGTGGGTAAAAAACGAATATGCCGAAAAAAATATAAAAAAAATTATTCTCAAATTAATAGTTCATTCTATTTTGCATTTGAAAGGAGTTCATCATGATTACAGCGAAAAATCTTTGAAAGAAAATTATAAGAAAATGAAGGAATTATATTTAAAAGTCATTTCATATATTAAAAATGTTAAAACAAAAATTAAAAAAGACAAATTAAAAAAGATGATAAAAAATTAATTAAAAAAACAATATAAAAATAAAACATAAATTTTTAGGAAATTATATGCGTATAAAAAAATTATTGGAAAAAATAAAAAGCGAAGATAACGAATTAAACGAGGGCGATTATATAAATTTAAGTTCGTTGAGCGAAGCGGAAAGAGAGATTATCACAAACACAATAGCTTTGAGAACAAAAAATGTGAAAGAGATAATGGTCCCGAGAGTCGATGTCATAATGGTATCGATAGACACTCCTTACGATAAGGTTATTAAAGCGTTCGATAAAGGAAATTCAAGAATTCCCGTTTATAAAGACGGCGTGGACGATATAGTCGGCGTTTTATATGTTAAAGATATGGTAGAAACAGATGAAAAAAGTTTTAATTTGAAAAAATTACTGCATAAACCGTTTTTCGTTCCGATATCAATATCTCTTATGGAACTTTTAAGAAATTTCAGAGAAAGGCAAGTTCATATAGCTATGGTTGTGGACGAATATGGCGGTTTTTCGGGAATAGTTTCTATGGAAGATGTATTGGAGCAGATAGTCGGAGATATAAGGGACGAATATGACGAGGAAGACGAAGAGGTTAAAAAAAACGAAGACGGAAGTTATTTGGTAGACGCTAGAGTGAGAATAGAAGATTTTAATAAATACGAAATATTGCCCGCCATACCTGATGACGATGCGGATACTGTCGGCGGATTTTTATTTTCATATATTGGAAGATTGCCAAAAAGAAACGAAGCTATTTATTATAATAATTATTCTTTTACTGTCGTTGGAAAGAGCGGAAATATAGTAACAAAAATAAAAATCGAAAAATTGAGTAAAGATAATCAAAATTATATAGAAGAACCTAAAAATTCGGAAGATAATGAAGAATAATTTGACTTAATTCTACATTTATTATATTCTTAAAAATAAATATATAATAATATAAATTAATAAAAAATATTGGAGTTAACAAATGAAAGATAAATTTATAAAAAAGGAAAATTTGGTTTATATTATTCTTATAATATTTTCTATATTTATCGGCGTTATTTTGAGATTTCAATTATCGGATATTTATTCTCTAAACAGCGATATGATAGAACATTATTATCATATGCGGCAATATTACGACAATAAAGAAATTCCCGTTATGGGAGCGTATTTGGCAGGAGGAGCTTATATAGCAAACGAATACGATTCTAACTCGGAAGTTTTTGACGAAAGCGTTCCGAATATACCCGGCGGATATTTTTATATTGAATATATGCTTTATTATTTTTTAGGCGGCGGAAATCTGTATAAAGCGAGAATTTTATATTCTGTGGCAATGGCATTATTTTGTTTTATATTTCTTTTATGGATATTTAAAACTTTTGGGATAAAAATTTTAGCCTTTATAAGTTCCATTGTATTTGTCAATATAACTTTTCTTACCATAGGAAACAGATTTTATAATCCTCATCCCGCTTTTATGCTATCATTCATATCGATTCCTATAATTATTCAATATACTGTAAATAAAGATAATATATATATATATATATATAGCATACTGATTTTTCCAATATTGGCTTTAGAAGCTATGTCGCACATGGCTGTTTTTTTCTCTATAGTTCCAACTATAATTGTATATTTAATAATAAGATGGCAGAAAACTAAAAAGTATATAATCACATTTTCTATAGGCGTATTTATATCTTTTTTATTATATTTACCCTATCTAATATACGAAATACAAAATAATTTTCCAAACTTTCATGATATGATAAATCTTAGAAATACTGTTAAACCAATAATACAGCCTCCTCAAATATGGTCGATTCTTTTCTTTCCTACGAACGAACCAAATTGGAATTATGGAAATGGGATAGCGCCGATAATTAATCATTGGTTTAATGGAAATCCGTTATTAATATTTAGTTTTTTATTTTATATAATTTCGATTATTTTAGGACTATCTTCGTTTATAATTTTACTTAAAGATTATTTTAGAAAGAGATTGGAAGAGGAAGAAAATCTTATATTTAAAGAAACCGCTTTAATTTATATATTGTATATAGTTTTAACTATAATAATATTTATGATTTTGAATTTGGGAGCGGCGAGAGCGAGATATTTTTACAATATTTTTCCGCTAACTTTTATACCTTTTATATATCTGATAAAGAAATTTAAAAATAAAAAATTATACAAACTGCTTTTAATTTACGCTTTTCTTAATCCTTTGGCGGTTTATATTCAAATGTTTCATATTTACGAAAATGAAAATAAGACAGGATGGAATTTTATGATTTCCCATGTCGAAAAAATTATGGAAGATGCAAAAGATAAAAGTTTTGATTTATCAATATCTACAAACGATTATTATCCTTATATTTTGCTTAAAACCGAAAATAAAAATTTTAGAATCGACACCAATTCGGATATAAAATATTATCTTATAAGTTCTTTAAATAAAGAATTCGATTCTAGTAATATGAGTTTAATTTATAGCAATAAACAGTATTTAACTTTTAAAGAATACAAAAACATAAAATAATAATATAAAATAATATAATATATTTGACTTTTTTAAAAACAAACATAATATATTGATTATGAATATTGTAGAAAATTTTATCGACAAATTGGAAGATAAAGAAAAATACGCTTTCACTTTGGAAGTAACTCCTCAAGCAAAACACGATTTAGGATATTTAATTCAAAAAATAGAATCTTCCGAAATAGAAAAATATATAGACGCTTTTCTCATTCCCGATTCTCCTTTCGCCAATCTAAAAATCTCGCCTATACTCGCATCGCTTCAGATTTCACAAAGATTAAAAACCGAAAAACCTTTTATAATAACTCAAACTATGAGAGATAAAAATTCAATCGCTTTGCAAAACGATTTAATCGGAGCAAATTATTTTGATATAAGAATGGTTTTGGCTTTAACGGGCGACCCGATAGCGAGCGGAAATCAAAAACAGGCAAAGGGAGTCTTCGAAGGTAATTCGGAACTTTTAATAAAAATAATAAAAAATCTAAACAAAGGAAAAAGCGCCGGAGATTTTACTTTTAAAGAAACTCTAAAGAAAATATATCCTTTCTGCTCGATAAACAGTTATTCAAAAAATGACGATATGCTTAAAGTTAAACTTTCAAAAAAAGTGGCAAGCGGAGTTAAGGCGATATTTACTCAACCTGTATACGAAATTGCGACTTTAAAAAAAATCTTAAATTGGATAGAAGAAATGCCCGCAAATAAAATACAATTGGATAATGCAAAAGCAAACGAAAAACCTATTTTAATTCCCGGATTTTTTCCCGTTTTAAGTTATAAAACCGCTTATTTTATATATTATAAACTTCCCGGAGCTTATATACCCGAAGATTGGCTTAATAAATTGAAAACGGCAAGCGAAAAATCGGAAGAAGAAGAGAAAAAAGTTGCAAAAGAACTTTCTACAAATTTATTTAACGATATGATTAGCGTCCATAAAAAAATGCATATAATGAGTATGAATAATTATGATTTTGTCGCCGAATTATTATTTAATTCATTAAGCAAAAAATAATAAATAAAAAATAAATTTAAAAAACAAAAATAAAAAAATTTTACTTGACTTTTAATAAAAAATTGCTATTCTATATACAGATAGATTAATTAATTGCCAAAAATAACGGCAGGGATAATTAAATATGGTTAATAAAAAACACTGTGATTTAATATACTGTAATTCTCTAAAGCAAAGCAAAGC
>CAZRYV010000188.1:0-4259 GCA_964604385.1 uncultured Brachyspira sp. | reverse complement strand
CTTCTCTCAAAAAAATAAAAGAACTTATATACTTTTTACTTCCACATTATCCGTTTTGGCTTATAATTCGTATATCGCTTTTCCGATAAACGGACTCGGCGAATTTAACGGTAATTATATCGATAAATACGGAAAATCCAAAGAAATGATTTCCTTTTTGAATAAAGATAAAAATAGACTTAATTTAAGAGACTTGATAAAATATTTGTATTTATAATAATTTTGTATATAATAGTATATGCAGATATTAAATTTTATAAAGGAGTCATCTATGCGCAAAACAAGAGGCGAAATACTCTCCAATATAGGCAATAATCATTACGATATAATAGTTATAGGAGGCGGCGTCATAGGAGCCACCATAGCTTTTAAAACTTCGAGAGTGGGGCTTTCGACTCTAGTTTTGGAAAAACATGATTTTTCTTTCGGTTCTTCTTCCCGCACGGCAAAGATGCTTACCGGCGGTTTCAACGATTTGACTGCAAAAAGCGTAATTCCTACAGTTTATAAAGTAAGAGAAAGAAATAATTTAATGTATAAGAGTTCAGCGGGGCAGATAGGAATATTATACCCTTTATACGAGCATGGCGATTCGGGATTATTTAGACAGGAATTAAAAAGTTTTTTCTACGATTTTCTTTCTATATTTTCTCCCGTAAAAAAACATATATCGCATGACAGAAATTCCGCTTTGGAATGTTTGCCCGATTTGATTAATAACGATGTAATAGCGGCGATAGAATATTACGAGGGAGCTTTGGACGATTCGAGATATGTAATCGAACTTCTTTTAAAAGCCGAAGAGAGCGGAGCGGATATTTTAAATTATGCCGAAGTGAAAGCTTTTGAATATTCTAATAAAGAAATACAAAAAGTTATTTTATCGGACAAAATAGAGGGAAAAATTTACGAGACTAGCGGAAAAAATATCGTAATATCGGCGGGAGCTTGGGGACATAAATTAAGTTCTATGCTTCCAAATGGCAGTTTCGACAATAAAGTTCAATATGTAAAGGGAACTCATTTGGTGGTAAACAGCGATATTATTCATGTCAATAAGTCGGTAGTTTTGCCAAAAATAAAAGACAGACCGAATGTGTTTTTGACTAAATGGAAAGATTCCATGATTATAGGACCTGCCGTAAAAAAATATAACGGAAATTTGGATTGCATATACGCCACAAGCGATGAGATAGAATATCTGCTCGACATATACAATACTTATTTTAGTTCAATCGTAAATAAAAATCATGTGATTACGACTCAATCGGGAATGATGCCGATTAACCCTATGGATATAAAAATTCATTCTCATCCGAATTATAAATTATTTTTAGTGGAAGGCGGAAACTTTACTTTATCATCGTTTGTAGCCGTAAAAACTTTATTAAAAATATACGGAAAACCTCATAAATGGTTTGGCGTTAAAAAATTTATGAATAGTAAAACCGATAAAAAAATAGAATGGGTATTGAAAAAAGAAACCGTAGATTTTCTTATAAATTATTTTAATTCTATAGATTTGGTAATAAGATTAAACGAATTATGCAAAAACGATTCTTCTCTGCTTGTAAGCGTTGGGCTTGACGAAAGAATCCCGAGAGGTTTGATAAAATATTTTATAGAAATTGAACATGCATATCATTTGGACGATATTATGGTTAGAAGATTAAGATTTATATTAACCGAAAACGATTGCGGAACTTTATTAGCCGAACATATAGCCGAAGAGATGGCAAATACATTGGGTTGGAATCAGAAAAAGACAGAATGGGAAATTAAAAGATACAGAACGGAAATAAAGAGAGCGAGAGTTTCGTTATATTGATTTTATTTTTAAATTATTTATTTTAAAAATTTTTAATTTAAAATTTTAAAAATAAAAGAGGAGATTATTTTTATAATTTCCTCTTATTTTTTCTTAAATGATTTTTATTTTAATTTTTTATAATTAACTTTCGATTAATTTTTCTACTGTTTTTGCAAGCAGATAAACTCCGACTCCCGTGCCGCCTTTAGAAATATATTTTTCTGTAGCGTTTGAATATGAAGTGCAAGCTATATCCAAATGCGCCCATTTGCTGCCTTCCGTAAAATACGATAAAAATTGCGCCGCTTGAATTGTTCCCGCTTCTCTTCCGCCCGTATTTTTTAAGTCGGCAATATCCGATTTTATCGCTTCTTTGTATTCGTCAAATAACGGCAATTCCCAAACTCTCTCATAAGTGTCGTTTCCAGCCTCTTTAATTATATTTGCAAGTTTTTCATCCGTAGATAATAATCCTGTCGCATGTTTTCCCAAAGCTATAGAACATGCTCCCGTTAAAGTCGCTATATCTATAATATAATCAGGTTTATATTTTTTTATTCCGTAAGATAACGCATCTGCAAGTATAATTCTTCCTTCGGCGTCCGTATTTACCACTTCCACAGTAATTCCGTTATGCATTTTTAATATGTCGCCCGGATTAATAGCGCCGCTTCCCGTTTTGTTGTCGGTTAACGGACAAATAGCCGTAACATTTGCATTTAATTCTCTGTCGGCGATTAAAAATAACGCTCCGCATACTGCAGCGGCTCCCGCCATATCGTCTTTCATTCCAAGCATAGCGTCAGATGGTTTTAGAGACATTCCGCCCGTATCGAAAGTTATTCCCTTTCCTACCAAAACTATATTTTTTTTGGCTTTAGGTTTTTTATATTGAGCTACGAATAATCTCGGAGGATTTTTGCTTCCTGCGTTTACTCCTAAAATTCCGTTCATTTTTAAATTTCTTAATTGTTTTTCGTCCAAAATTGAAACCGAAATTTTTTTCTTTTCTGCGACTTTCTTCGCTCTTTCGATAAAAGTTAACGAATTGATTACATTGCTCGGTTCATTAACCATATCTCTAGTCCAAAAAATATTTTCCGCTATTTGAGTCGCTCTTTCTATGGCGTTTTCTGTATCCTTTTTATGTTCCGAAACCAAAAGAATATTTTTTATATTTGTTTTTTCTTTTAATCTTTTTTCTCCCAAATAATTATTAAAACTATATGAAGCCAAAAGCATACCCAAACAAAATTGTTCGAACGATTCCATAGAACCGATTTCCGAAAATAAATCCGCCATATCCACTTCTATATCGCTTATATGCAAATCTTTCATTATTTTTATTAAAGAAGCTCCAGCGCATTTCCAAGTTTCATACATATAATTTTTTACTTCCTTATAAGTTATATAAATCACTCTAGTATTTTTTGAAAAAGCGAAAGCGAAAGGAGTCGAAATAGTATAATATTTGTCTTTAACCAAACCGTTAAATAATTCAATATACTCTTTATCAAAGGAGCAAACTTTAGGCTGTTCTTTTTCAACCTTTACCAAAACCTCTACCGTATCTTTTTTTATAAAATTTATAGTATGTTTTAATTTCATTTTCCGTCCTCTTATAAAATTTTTAATACATATTGTTTTAATTATATACAATGTTTTTTTTATGTCAATTAATAAATTTATAATAATTTGTTATATTTTAATATCCGCTATATAAAAAAAAATAAATATTTTTCGGATAAAATATGCTTATAGATATTCTGACATTATTCCCAACATTTTATGAAAGCCCAATTTCGCTAGGCGTTATTAACGGAGCGATAAAAAATAAAAAAATAAATTTAAATATAGTCAATATGCGGGATTTCGGAGAAGGCAATTATAAAAGATGCGACGATTATCCTTACGGAGGCGGACCGGGAATGATTATGACTTATAATATTTTTAAAAAGTATTTTGAAAATAATAAAAAAGGTTATACGATAATTTTTTCTCCTTCGGGCAAAACGCTTAAACAGAAAAAAATAAAAGAACTTTCAAAAAAAGAACATTTAACTATGATACTCGGGCATTATGAAGGGATAGATTATAGAGTGGAAAAAAAATTTTCTGACGAAACTATAAGCGTAGGAGATTATGTTTTAAGCGGAGGCGAGATTCCCGCTCTTTTGCTTATAGACGCGATTGCAAGATATAAAGACACTTTGAATAATAAAGAATCTGTTTATAACGACACTTTTGAAGAAAATTCTGCAGGACTTTTGGAATACGAACAATACACTCGCCCCGATAATATAGACGATATGGAAGTGCCTGATATTTTAATTTCAGGAAATCATAAGAATATTGAAGAATATAGAAGAGCCTCGAGTTTGATAAAAACTTTTAAAAACAGAGCGGATATGTTTTCGGACATTAAACTTTCCAAAAAAGATTTGAATGT
>CAZRYV010000187.1:0-4411 GCA_964604385.1 uncultured Brachyspira sp. | reverse complement strand
CAATAATAAAAATACTATTCTATTTGTTTATAAAACCTTTTATACGATTAACCGCTTCTTTTAATAAAGGCGTATCTTGAGTGAGAGCGATTCTAAAATATTTATCTTCGGCAAAGGCTTCTCCGGGAACTACGGCTACTTCCGTTTTATCCAATAATTCCAAAGAAAAATCCAAAGACGATTTTTTTGAAAATTTCTCGTATCCTACAAATAAATAAAAAGCTCCTCTCGGTTCTATAATTTCAAATCCCAAATCGGCTAAATCTTTAGACATAGTAAGCGCTCTCTCTCTGTAAATATCTCTGAATTCCGATATAACGGGAAATTTTTCCAAAGCATATTCCGCAATGGCGCAGGATAAAGCTACCATACTTCCAACCGCATTAAAACTCGCATTTAAAATATATTTTCTTATTTCCGCAGGCGCTATACTATATCCGATTCTCCATCCCGTAAGCGAATGAGATTTTGAAAAACCATTTAAAATTATAACTTTATCTTTTATCGATTCGTAAGAGGCAAAAGAAACGAAAGGATAAAAAGAAATTGCCGAATAAATCTCGTCAACCATTACGAAAATATTTTTTTTTGCGAAATACTCCGCAAGAGCGTCTACTTCTTCTTTTTTCAACATATAACCCGAAGGATTTCCCGGATTGCTGAATAATATCGCTTTAGTTTTATCAGTTATAACTTTTTCTATAGCTTGAGGTTTTATAACAAAATTATCCTCTCTCGTATCCAAATAAACCGCTTTGCCATGAGATATTTTTATTATCTGTTCGTAAGGCGAGAAAAAAGGAGTCGGAAGAATAACTTCGTCATCGGGATTTAATATCGTCTTTAATATCGAAGAAAGTCCTTCCATAGAACCTATATGCATCGTTATACAGTTGGCGTTCGTTTTTGCTCCGTAATATTTATTATAATGTTCGGCTACCAAATTCCTCAATCTTTCTCCGCCGCCTGCATGAGTATAAGGCAATTTATGATTTTTTGCATATTCGCAGGCATATTCTATAAGTTCTTTTGGAGGCTGTAAATCAGGCTCTCCTATAGTAAGAGTTATGCAATCTTTAATTTTTTCAGCTTTTTCGGTTAAATCTCTTATAAGCGAATAAGGCACGGAGATAATATTTTTATTCAAATAGTTTTCATTCATAATTGCTCCTTTTATTAAATTTTATTATTAATTTTTTATCAAATTCTATTTTTAAAAATCGATTAAAATTTATTTTCTTAAATCGTCAACTAATTTTGTTTTATCCGCCGTTTTTTCGTCTACATTTTTTACTACTTTAGCCGGATTTCCAACAACCACTTGATTATCCTCTACATCCTCTATAACTACAGCTCCCGCTCCGATTACTGCATTTTTCCCTATATGAACTCCCTCTATTATAACGGCATTCGCTCCAATAATAACATTATCCTCTACTATAACGGGTTTAGCCGAAGGAGGTTCTATAACTCCCGCCAAAACTGCCCCTGCTCCTATATGGCAATTTTTACCGACTATGGCTCGTCCTCCCAAAACCGCTCCCATATCAATCATAGAACCGTCCCCTACTTCCGCTCCAATATTTATAATCGCTCCCATCATAATAACCGCATTGTCTCCTATTTTCACCTTATCTCTTATTATTGCTCCGGGTTCTATTCTAGCGTTAATATTTAAATAATCCAAAGTCGGAACTCCTGAATTTCTTCTGTCGTTTTCCAAATAATAATACTCTATAGAATCTTTATAATTTTCAAGTATTAATTTTATATCTTCGTAATCGCCAACTATAAAATGAAAATCTCCGAAAGAAAAAATTTTAGCGCTGGTATTTATATTTGACAAATTTCCTTTTATATAAACTTTAACGGGCGTTTTCTTTTTAGAATTTTTTATATAGGCTATTATATCTTCCGATTTTTCTAATCCATCCATTTTTATTTCCTTATTTTTAATTTATTACTTTATATAGTATCTTATAAATAATATCATAAAAAATTAAATTATGCAAATTAATAAATTGTTAATAATTCATTAATAATCAAAAAATATAAAATAAGAAAATATAAAATTTAAATACATCCTATTATACGAGACAACCGATTTCTACCAAATCTAATTTTTTTATTTTTTCAATAACGATATTATTTTTAAGAAGATAATTTTTTATATCTCTCACCCGAATCAATTTTTCGTTTCCGTCAAGTAAAGTTAAGAATATTTTTTCATCCGACATTATAATTAAATAATCGCCTTTTCGCTCTTCGCTAATTTTCAAAGCTTCTTTATCTTTAAGCAAATTAAAAGCGTCTTTATCGCTGCTCGTTTCTATTTTGTATAAAATATTTTTTGGTAGAGCGTTAATTTTTTTTATATTAACGGGAACAAATTCTATTTTTAAAATATTTATTCCTATATGTGCAAGCAAATTATTAATTTTATTTTTTAATAAATCGATATCTATATTGTCGGTTAAACTAACTTCCATAAATTCGGCTTCGCTTTCGCAGGCAAAAGGAGTCGGCGAAGTAAACGAAACTTTTTCAAGCGGATGAAAACCTCTACTCAAAGATATTTTTGCTCCCGCTATTTTCAATGCCGAAATCATAATTCGAGATAAGTCATGCATGCCAAGTAAAGACGAAATTTCTTCTTTTTTGAATCTTATAAATATTTTATAATTGACAGAATAAATATCTCTCTTTTTCAATTTTTTTAATTCATCCGACATTTTATTAAAATTTTTATTTAAAATTTCTTTTTTATATTTATGGCAATAAGTTTTATAATCGATGCCGCAATTTTGACAATTTCCCGTAAAACAATAATCGGTAAATTTCCCGTTTTGAAATCTCTCGTATTCTCTATCGAAAAATTTTTGACTTATAAGAGTATCTATACATTTCCAAGGCGTTTCTTTTCTTTTTTCAAGCAATTCTTTTATCGTATAACATTTATCTTCTATAACTTTTTTCCAAATATCGTATTGAAAATATTCAACCCAAGCGTCAAATCTCGCTCCATTTTTATAAGCTTCGTAAATTATGTCGCCTATTTTTTCGTCTCCTCTCGATATTATTCCCTCGATTTCAGCCATTCTTGGAGGATGATATTTAACAGAAACTTTTGTTCCTCTAAATCTATTTTTTATTTTTTCTATGCAAACGATTGCCTCTTCGTCCGTAAGTTGATTTATATTTTCAAGCGGAGTATGAGGCTTTGGAACGAACACATTTATAGCGGCGTTTATCTTAACTTTATTTTTTGTAACTCTTATCATTTTTTCCAAAGTTTCTATGATTTCGTCAGCTTCTTTATCTGCGTTGTCCGTAAAACCAATCATAAAATATATTTTAACTATCTTCCATCCCATAGTTTGAATATCCGAAAGTATGTTAAATATCGCATCTTCGTCCATCGATTTATTTATCTTTTCTCTTAATTCATGACTTCCCACTTCCAATGCAAAAGTTAAACCTGTTTTTTTAAATTGCGCTATTCTGTTTGCAGTCTCTTTATCGAAAGAATCTATTCTTAAAGAAGGTAGCGATAAAGAAAATCCCTTATGCTCTCCCAAAGTTTGAAGATAATCTATCAAATCGGCTATATTTGGATAATCGTCTGCAGAAAGAGAAAATAAATTTAAAGTTCCAAAACCCGTAGCTTCCAAAGATTCCATAGCTATATCGACTATTTTTTCAACGCTTCTATTTCTAACGGGGCGATAAGTAATTCCAGCCAGACAGAATCTGCAACTATGAGCGCAGCCTCTCGCTATTTCAACCGAGATTCTATTTTGTATTCCTTCTAAAATAGGAACTAAAGGTTTTTTAGGATAAGGCATATCGTTAATATTTTCTACGAATATTCTTTTTACGGTATTTTTTGGATATTTTGGAATATATGCATATTCTAATTTTGATAATTCTTTTAATATATCGTCTTTTTTTGCGTTATTTTTTTTGAGATTATAAATTATGTCGATAAAATTTTTTATTTCATAATCGAATTCTCCCATCAAAAACACATCGATAAAATTTGAGAGCGGAAAAGGATTGTAAACGCTTGGACCTCCCGCCGCTATTATTGGAAAATTATCGTCTCGCTCTTCTCTAAATATTGGTATTTGACTCAATTCCAAAATTTGAAGTATGTTCGTATAAATTAATTCGTATTGAAGAGTAAAACCCAAAACATCGGCGTCTTTTACTTTACTAAAAGTTTCTAAAGTGTATAAAGGAACATTTTCTTCTCTTAATAATTTTTCAAAATCAGGAGCGACAGCGTAAACTCTCTCGCAGGAAGCGTATTCCATAGAATTAATAACTTCGTAAAGTAAGGAAAGACCCAAATTAATTATAGCCACTTCGGATAAATCAGCAAAGGACATTATAAATTTGAAATCCGTCA
>CAZRYV010000186.1:0-4429 GCA_964604385.1 uncultured Brachyspira sp. | reverse complement strand
CCGAAGGCGGAAATGTATTCAATATTCAAACGGGCGTGGCTATTATGTTTTTGATAAAAAAATCGTGCAAATCTAATAACAATGTGGCTTCAGCCCATTGTGTTAACAAATCTGTGGCTTCAGCCCATTGTGTTAACAAATCTAATGGTGTTAATAATTCTAAAAAAAGCACACAAGGGGTTGAAACCCCTTGTTATTCTGA
The DNA here is from genome assembly GCA_964604385.1 of uncultured Brachyspira sp. Classification (GTDB taxonomy): domain Bacteria; phylum Spirochaetota; class Brachyspiria; order Brachyspirales; family Brachyspiraceae; genus Brachyspira. The sequence goes on along the minus strand of CAZRYV010000186.1, from coordinate 4,227 downwards.
AATGGAAACTACATTACAAAAGAAAAAAGCGGATATAAAATATTACAATGTCGGAGATTATTTAAGCGGCGGAAAAAAATTAATGGCGCTTCAACAGGATATATTTGATTTTGATTTTGAAGATATTATTCCCGATAAAAACGGACAATGGCTCAATCAAACCGACAACGATTTTTACGAGCATATTCCTTTGATTGATAAAAATGTAAAAAATCAAAAAGTGGGAAAAGCGATAGAACAGAAAGCCATTTTTAAATTATTTAGTTTGGGAGTTGCAACAAACCGAGACGATTGGGCTTACGATTTTGATGAAAAACAGTTGGAGAAAAAGATAAAATATTTTTTGAAAATTTATAATAATGAAAGAAAAAAATGGGCGGATAAAAAATTAAACGATGAAGATATGAACGATAATTTGGATTATTCTATAAAATGGAGCGAATATTTAAAAAATCAATTAATACAAAATAAAAATATAAAATTCGATAAAAAATCAATCGTTAAATCTTTATATCGTCCGTTTATAAATCAATATTTGTATTTTAACAATCAATTTTGCGATAGGCTTTCATTTAATAAATTATTATTCCCAAATGAAAATTCAGAAAATTTAACTTTAAATTTTCATGTAGCAACTCCAAGAAGATATCTTGATTGTTTCGTTGGTAATAAAGTCATTGATTTAAATTTTACTGTAATAGCGGGAATTATATCAGTTCCTTTATATGTTTACGAAAATGGCGAAAAAAAGATAAATATTACAGATTATGCATTTAAGGAATTTCAAAAAAAATATAAAGAAAATGCAACTTATGAAAATATTTTTGCATATTGTCATGCCGTTTTGTCGTCTCCGAAATATCAAAAAAAATACGAAGAGAATCTAAAAACCGATTATCCGAGAATTCCTTTTTATTCGTTAAATATTTTTAATAAATTTGTAGAGTTTGGAAAAAGACTCATAAAACTTCAAACGGAATTTGAAGCGGAATTTGAAAACTGCGAATCTTACGCAAATTTAAAAATCGAAAAAGATTTAAATTATATGCCGAAAGGAATAGAAAATCCTAATAAAAATAAATTCTTCGATTTCCTTACGATAAAAAAAGACAAAGGAATAATAATTTTGGATTCAAAAAACAGAATCGAAAATATTTCAAAAAAAGCGTTCGATTATAAAATTGGGACAAGATGCGCTTTAGATTGGATTGTCGATTATTATAAACCGAAAAAATTGAATCCTCAAAAAGAACTTCATCATGAAACTTTAATTAATAACGATTTGACAAATTATGATTGGAAAAAGATTAGAGAATATTTATTCGATTTGATTCCTAAAGTTATTGCAATAAGCGTTGAGATTGTGGAAATTTTTGAAGAGTTAGAAAAATTCGATTAAATAATAAAATTTAAAATTTAAAAATAATAAAATAAAAAAAATAATAAAAAATAAATTCGATAAAAATTTAAGATAAAAAATTAATAAAAAAGGAACGGTTTTTTATGAATAAAATTAAAAATAATCTTAACAATAATAAGAAGAAAAATAATTTTGAAAATTTAGATAGAATTTTGATACTCGATTTTGGCTCTCAATTTACGCAGCTTATCGCTAGAAGAATAAGAGAAACTAAAGTATATTCGGAAATTCATCCTTTCAATGTTTCAATGGATTTTATAAAAAATTTTAATCCAAAGGGAATAGTGCTTTCGGGCGGACCTTCGAGCGTTTACGAAAAAAATGCTCCAAAAATAAATAAGGCTCTATTTGAAACGAAAATCCCGATACTTGGAATTTGCTACGGAATGCAATTAATAGTTCATTCTTTGGGAGGAAAAGTAGAAAAAGCGAAAAAAAGAGAATATGGAAACGCCGAGATAAAAATAATAAAAAAAGAAAGAATATTTAAAAATGTAAAAAATGGCGTAGTTTGGATGAGTCACGGAGACAGTATAAAATCTATTCCAAAAGGATTCAATCTAATTGCAAAAACTACAAATACAAATTATTGTGCAATAGAAAATAAAGAAAAAAATATTTATGCGATTCAGTTTCATCCCGAAGTCGCTCATACTAAAGACGGAATAAAAATAATAAAGAATTTTTTATTCGATATTTGTAAATGCAAAAGAAATTGGAATATGCATTCGTTTATAGAATACGAAATTAAAAGAATAAGGGAAACAGTCGGAGATAAAAATGTAATATTAGGACTTTCGGGCGGAGTCGATTCTTCTGTGGCGGCGGTTTTAATCGAAAAAGCGATTGGAAAACAGTTGAAATGCATATTTGTAAACACGGGACTTTTAAGAAAAAACGAAGAGAAAAAAGTTATAGAAGTTTTTAGAGATAATTTTAATATCGATTTAATTTATAAAGACGGTTCTAAAAGATTTTTAAATAAATTAAAAAGCGTTAAAAATCCCGAAAGAAAAAGAAAAATAATCGGACATGAATTTATAAAAATATTTGAAGAAGAGGCGAAAAAAATAAAGAATGTCGGATTCTTGGCTCAAGGAACTTTATACCCCGACATAATCGAAAGCGTTTCTTTAAGAGGAAATTCAGAAGTTATAAAGAGTCATCATAATGTCGGCGGACTTCCGAAAAACATGAAATTAAAATTATTAGAACCTTTCAGAGAATTATTTAAAGACGAAGTGAGAAAAATAGGTGAAGAATTAAATTTGCCCGAAGATATAATATACCGTCAACCTTTTCCCGGTCCGGGACTCGCCGTTAGAATATTGGGAGATATTACCGAAGAGAGAATAAAAATACTTCAGGAAGCGGACGATATCGTAGTAGACGAAATTAAAAAAGCTAAATTATATAAAAAATTATGGCAGTCTTTTGCAGTTCTTTTGCCCGTTAAAAGCGTGGGAGTAATGGGAGATGGCAGAACTTACGAACAAGTTTGCGCTATAAGGGCGGTTGAAAGTGTGGACGCTATGACGGCGGATTGGGCTAAAATAGATTACGAAACATTAAGAATAATATCGAATAGAATAATAAACGAGGTTAAAGGAATAAACAGAGTAGTTTACGATATCTCTTCAAAACCTCCATCCACTATAGAATGGGAATAAAAATAGAATATAAATAATAGAAATAATAAAAATGATTAAATAATAGAAATAATATATTGGGAATAAAATTATAAAATGAAATCCAAATTAAATAAAACTATAGACTTTGATATCGAAAGCGAAAACGGAAAAAAATATTTGCAAAAATGCATTATAGACGATAAAAATATAAATCAATATAAAATAAGCGACATTAAAAATAAAACAATTAACGGAGATAGTTTTTCGGTATTAAAAAAAATCAAAGAAAAATTTGCAGATTTAATGATTGTCGACCCGCCTTATAATATTTCAAAAGATTATCATGGATTTAAATTTGGAAGCAAGGACAATTTGAATTATGAAATATATACAAAATCTTGGATTGAAGCTACTTTGCCCATATTAAAAGAAAACTCTTCGATATATGTATGTTGCGATTGGAAATCTAGTTTGATAATCGGAAAAATTTTGTCGGAATATTTTAACATTCAAAATAGAATAACTTGGCAGCGAGAAAAAGGACGCGGCGCAAAATCGAATTGGAAAAATGCAATGGAAGATATATGGTTTGCCACAGTTTCAAATAAATATACTTTCAATTTGGATAAAGTTAAAGTAAGAAGAAAGGTAATCGCTCCGTATAGAAAAGAGGGAAAACCTAAAGATTGGATAGAAACAGAAGACGGAAAATTTAGAGATACATGCCCGTCAAATTTTTGGGATGACATATCAATTCCCTATTGGTCTATGCCCGAAAATACGGCGCATCCAACACAAAAACCCGAAAAACTTATAGCAAAACTTATACTTTCAAGCTCGAACGAAAACGATTTTATATTCGACCCTTTTTTGGGAAGCGGAACAACTTCAGTAGTCGCTAAAAAATTAAACAGAAATTATTGCGGAATAGAACAGAATCCGACTTATTGCGCTTGGACGGAAAGCCGCCTTGAACTTGCAGAAAAGGATAAAGAAATTCAAGGCTTTTCGGATAATATATTTTGGGAAAGAAACACTCTAATGCTGCAAAATAAATTAAAAACAAAATAAAAAACAATAAAATAAAAAAATAAAACGGAATAAAAATAAAGAATATTAACACTTGACTGCATTATTATTCATTGTATTATTATAAAATGATTAAAGAAAACAATA